>DAOTAZ010000464.1:0-2588 GCA_035382965.1 Chitinispirillaceae bacterium
ACATGGTACAAAAGCAGTCGGTGTGGAACTTCCACCCCAGGTTGATACGACTATCACTTATACAGAACCGGCTGTGAAGGGTGACACAAGCGGAAAAGTGCTTAAAGCGGCAACAATCGAGACAGGATACGAGGTAATGGTTCCGCTTTACTGTGTTATTGGGGACAAGATTCGTATTAACACTCAGACCAACGAGTTTGTTTCCAGAGCAAACTGATTTATTCACGAATCGCCAAATAAAGTTAAAAGGAGAGTATACTCTCCTTTTTTTATTCTTTCGATTGCCATGATGTGAAAACGCACAATTATTTTAGTCCCATGGAACAGAAAAGTAACTTCAAATCAGCATTTATCGCTCTTGTGGGAAGACCAAACAGCGGTAAATCCACTTTGATGAACACAATACTCGGAGAGCAACTCTCTGTAGTCACCCCGCTCCCCCAGACAACACGCAGAAACCTGCGGGGGATACTTACGACAGATAATATGCAGCTTATCTTCGTCGATACCCCGGGAGTCCACAAAGGCGATCATACATTCAACGATTCGATGGTAAAGGAGACCGCAGAGGCAATAAGCAGGGGCAGTGTCGACCTGATCTGCTATATCGTCGACCTTTCACGAAGTTTCGGAGAAGAGGAAGCGGCAGTTGGAAATCTTGTCAAAAATGCAGGTACACCTGTTATTATAATCTTCAACAAAGCCGATACCACTGATACACCTGAGGAAATAATCGGAAATTTCTTCGATCGTTTTCCGTACTTCAAAGAAACATCCTTTGTAAAGCTATCGGCAATCAGGCCGGAATCGAAAGAGATTTTTCTTCAATCAATAACGCCTTTTATCCCTGAAGGGCCGATGTATTTTCCGCCGGATGAACTGACTGACTCAAATCTGAGATTTTTCGCATCCGAGTACATCCGGAAACAGATTATCCTTAACACCCGTGAAGAGGTCCCTCATGCATCATTTGTAGAGATCGAGTCCTACAAAGAAAGCAGTTCACGTCATGAGATTGAAGCCACTATTCATGTGGAAACGACCGGGCAGAGGGGGATAATTGTGGGAAAGGGTGGAGCAGTTATAAAAAAAATCAGAAGAGGCGCTGAATCAGAGATGGAGAAACTTACAGGTGTACCAGTGAAAATCAGTTGTCATGTAAAAGTGAGTCCCGGATGGCGTGACAATGACTCTTTTCTTAAATCAGTCGGAATGCCTCGATGAGGAGAGTAACTGATCCCGCCTTCCCCTTTTTCTAAATTCATCCACAGCATACTCCTGGTATTCAGGATCGAGTCCCAGAGAGATGTTATCCCAGTAATAGCCGGCAATAAAACCACCTTCGCCTTTCCATAGTTTTTCTACCATTTCCCGTGCCTCAGCCCTGATAGTTTCCTCATTTCTCGTTTTGAGAGTAGTGCAAATATCAACAGGACACCAGAAAGTGACGTGATATCTGTCGCGCAGAAGTTCCATCGAGTCTATTCCGAAAGCCCTGGGACAATCAAGCTGTATGCAGTCAACTCCTGAATCGATCAGTTCGGGTATCATTGAGGCTTCCTGAACAGAGTGCATAATCATCTTAAGGCCGAGTTTGTGTGCAAAAGAGCAAAGGGATTGGAGTCGTGGTTTAAATTCCTCTTTCCATATCGATGGTCCCATCGGGGCCTGAAGAGTCTCAGCGAGATCCTCGATTATCATTATTCCCTGGGCACCAGCATCTTTAAACCCTTCAATCTCTGTTTTCAGGAGAGAATCGATGCGGTCGTGGAGGATTTTAAGCGATAAAGGATCGTCAAAGAGGGCTAATGTGTAATTGTCAAGAAGAGAGCTGGCGATTTCGAAAGTGCTTCCGGTAAGCATCCCTATATGCCATTTGTCAGGTGTAAGGTCAAATGCCTTACGGATGGAGAGAAAGCGGGATGGGTGTCCATAATCGGGGAAGGGAAAGTCTTTTACATGAGAGAGGTCCTGAAGCCCTCCTTTGACAATCTTTCCTCTGGAGTAATTGCTGCTTTTAGACCATAGATTTCCCCACTGATCAACCCTCTGCCACTCTCTCTCACTTACCCTGTGCCAGTCATCGAGAGGTGCGTCTGCATGCACACCTCCCCAGACCAGATCGGACGGGAAAAAAGTGTGGGCGATTCTCTCCGGGCACTTAAATTCCAGAGTCCGATTTACTATTTCGAAACTGTCCATTCTCTTCAGACTGGCTGTTGAGCTGTCCTGTGCGGCCTGGGCTGAGTTCTCCTCATAAAGGCCGGACTGATTACAGCTACATATAGTGCCGCCAATCCTACTATCGCGTATATTACACGCGATGCCCCACCGAATATAAAGGCAACCAGGTCAAAACCGAAAAATCCGATCAATCCCCAGTTTATTCCTCCAATTATCAGAAGGACTACACAGATCCAATCAAACAAAGAGAGATTTTTCATGAGTCCCTCCATTTAAGGTTCAACTGTTACACAATGCATAAAGCATGCCAATTGGACTTTTGCTTCTATTTTCATTATATTATTACATTAACCTAAATTGGACGATATATTGACATAAAAAAACACCCTTTGAGGCGTTTAATA
>DAOTAZ010000465.1:0-2579 GCA_035382965.1 Chitinispirillaceae bacterium
CACCGGTGTTTTCCGCACTCTCGAGCCTGTCCAGTGCCACAAACAACCTCGGAGCGGTTGTGTTTTTTATGATCTCATCGATAGAGGCAGATTCGGGCACCAGTCCCGCAGCCATTATCCCCTGATGATATCTGAAACCGACAATCTCTTTGAGAAGCTCAGGAGTGACGAGATAGACATCGATATTCTCCTGCTTCCTGTTCAGCACATCCTTGAATATTTCCAGTTTAGCTTCAGTCAACAGAACTGAAATTACTGTCAGCCCGCTTTCAAAGAACCGTTCTACTACTTTATCACCTTCGACTATAAATACACCCAGCTCCCTGTGTGAAAGCGGTTTTTTCAGAGTTCTGTAGAGTGAAACCCCGGGTTCATCAAGAGAAGAGACTTCTTTTATTTCAGTAATCATATTGTATTTGAATCGATACACATAACTCGATACTTGAAAGTTTTATTTTCCTCCTCGTTATACAGAAGAGTCCCCCCGCTGGAAGCGCCCCCCTTAATAAGGGGGGCAGGGGGGATTTCTTATCGCTTTTCGATTCCGATACCGGATGCCGATTCCGACCCCGATTTAAGGATATACAAGCAAAATACTCATTTCACGGTACTTTATCCTTTAAAATAAAAGGGGCGGGTGGTATAATATCTTATAGTCAGGGAGCATGTCAAGTGAGAAAGGGACGTAGTGGTTCGATATAGCATCGATGAACTGACTGAAGACATGATTCTTGGTGAATCGATTTTTCTTCCCACCGGAGAATTACTTCTTGCAGCCGGCTTCAAGATTAAAGACAGGTATAAGGACAGGCTCAGAGAGCTTGGTTACAAGAGCGTTCTTGTGGAGGTGGAGGGCACCGAGGAGGCGCATCCTGAAGCTGTAGTATCGGAAGAGATACAGCGAAAGATGTATCAGGAGATCGAGTCTACCTCCAGGAATCTCAGCAGCACTATAAAGGAAATCCATAAGCACAGTGAAGAGGAAATCAAAAACATCCTGCATCAGAACCGTGCATACCTTAACAAGTTTATTCTGAACACCGGGATGACAAAGACTCTTCAGGAGTTTATAGATGAGATAATGGGACAATCCTCTCTTGTGCTCAATCTTTCTGCCCTGAAAAAGGCAAATGACAGTTTACTCTCCCATTCTCTTAACGTCACGATTACCTCGCTTTGCATAGGGAGAAAATACAGATTTCCTTACAATGAGCTTAAGGAGTTGGGAATTGGAGCTCTCAACTTTGATCTGGGGCTTGTTGCCCTTCCTAAAAAGCTGCTGCAGAAAAACATGTCTGATTTTGATGCCGATGAGTCCAGGCTTTACAGACAGCATACAATTATCGGTTTTATGATGCTTTCCCAGAATCACACGGTTCCGGCTACAAGCTCAGCGGTGGCACTTCAGCACCATGAGAGGGAAAACGGGAGCGGATATCCTCAGGGCTTAACAGGTGATAATCGTCCTCCGCTCAAGGATTTCTCACGTAAACATCTGATCCACAGGTTTGCTCAGATTGTAGCTGTCGCCGAGGTTTACGATATGTTTATCTCAGGCCGTCCACGGGAGAAGATAGAGCCGATGCCTGCAAAGGATGCCATAAAGAAGATTATTCAAATGAGCGGTACAGAACTTAACTCCGATATTGTAAAAACGCTCTGTACGATGGTGCCGCTCTATCCGGTTGGTACCCGTGTCCGTATTACAAGATCACCTCAATCACAGATGGATGGCTATTTCGGAGTGGTTGCGAAGGACAACCCGGATAATCTGGAGTGTCCGCAGGTGATCATCTACGAAACAAAAAACCACCAGAAGATTAAACCTGTACTGATCGATTTCTCAAAACACAGCGGCTATGGTATTGAGCTTCTGGTCTGAGTAAAAGTATTCGGAAATTACCACTGTTCCCATTCGGGGGTCGGTATCGGTATGATTGTATATTAAGTATATTGCTTTTATTAGTTAATCTAAACTTTTGAAAAAATATTCAAATCCGCTGTGATTAACCGCAGAATAATTAACACATAAGATCTGTTTTCAATCTACTCCCACCAGACTTCTCACCCTCTCCAAAGTTGAAGAGATCACCTTTCTGGCTTTGGACGCACCATTTTCTCTTATTTCCTTTATCAGTCCGGGTTTACTTTTAAGTTCCTCCCTGCGTTTGCGGAAGGGTGCAAAGTAGTTCCAGAGTACATTGAAAAGCTCCTGCTTTGCTTCACCGTACCCGTAACCTCCGGCCCTGAACCTCTCCGCCATGATTTCCGTTCCGGAATCGGATGCAAAGTGCTTATATATATTAAAGATAATGTTATTTCCCGGGTCCTTTGGCGCATCTACGGGTGTAGAATCGGTGACTATGCTCATCACTTTTTTCCGTATCGATTTCTCATCACCGAAAATTTCTATGGTATTCCCATAGGATTTGGACATCTTTTGTCCGTCAATTCCAGGTATTACTGCCAGGTCATCTTTTATCTCAGGTTCCGGAATAGTAAAAACGTCACCATAAGTTGAGTTGAATTTAATCGCAAGATCCCTTGCAATCTCAAGATGCTGCTTCTGGTCTTCGCCG
>DAOTAZ010000466.1:0-2541 GCA_035382965.1 Chitinispirillaceae bacterium
GCAGGTGTGTCAATTTTCAGAAATTGACCGTTCTGCATGAATGCAATCCGGTCACACATCCCTGCTTCATCCATATACGGGGTTGAAACCAGGGTGCTTATCCCCTGATCCTTAAGCCGCTTGAGCATCTCCCAGAACTCTTTTCGCGACACAGGATCAACACCAGTTGTGGGCTCATCGAGAAAAAGAACAGTTGGTTTATGAATCAACGCGCAACACAGGGCAAGTTTCTGCTTCATGCCACCGGAAAGTTTTCCTGCCCGGCGCTTTTTATAAGGCTCAAGATATTGATAAATATCCTTTATCAAATGATAGTTTTCTTTGAATGTAGTACCGAAAACAGACGCGAAGATCTGCAGATTTTCCTCAACAGAAAGATCCTGGTACAGGGAAAAACGGCCGGGCATGTAACCAATTCTCTTACGGATCTGGCTGAAATGCTTGACAATATCGTATCCACCAACGCTCGCAGTTCCGCTTGTGGGTAACAGTAATGTCACAAGAAGACGAAACAGGGTAGTCTTTCCTGCTCCGTCAGCACCAATAATGCCGAAGAGCTCACCACGCTGTACCTCAAAACTCACAGTTTTCACAGCATGAATATTGCCGTATGATTTACACAGAGATTCTGCAGTGACAGCCTTCATTTTTCTCCTGACACTATTCCACCATACATTCCTATTTTGATGTATTCGTCATTGGGAACAGCCACCTTTACCGCATAAACCAGGTTTGCCCTCTCATCCCGTGTCTGAATCGTTTTAGGAGTAAATTCAGCCTTGCTTGATATCCACGATATTGTCCCTTCATAGTCTTTGTAACCTTTGTCTCCATAATCGGCCTTGACTTTCACTTTCTGACCGAGTTTCAACTGTGTTAACTGTCCTGAGGTTATGTAAACACGCAGGATCATGTTTTTTGTGTCTGCGATTTTGTAAAGAGCTTTGCCTGGTGCGGTTATTTCACTCTGTTGGGCATACTTTGCCAGCACTGTACCGTCGATGGGATTGATAATCCGGCATTTCTGCAGCATGTCCTCAACCTGGGCTATCTGTATCTCCAGAGCAGAGCTTTCCTCGTTGATACCCCTGTTGGTAATAGAGAGAGTGGATTTCTGGGCTTCGAGCTGCTTGTTAAGTACAGCGATCTGCGCATTGATATCATCCAGTTGCTTTTTTGTTGCAGCGTTTGCCTGGAGCAGACTTTCTATTCTGTTTTTCTCTACTGTTGCTGCAGAAATCTGTTCATTGATTGCTGCGATCTGGGTCTTTATATCAGGGCGTTTACTTTTCAATGCTTTAACATTTGCAATCAGATGCATCTTCTGCAAATAAAGCTGTACGGTGTCGATAACACCTACCTTCTCACCAGCCTTTATTTCCTGCCCCTCCTGTATTGAGAAATCCAGGATTTTCCCTGAGCTTTCCGATGATACGATCACTTCGGTTGCTTCAAATACCCCCGATGCGTCGAATTCGGTTTTACTGCTTTTACATGAGATCAGAAGGAGGGTGGAACTGAATGTTATCAGAACATTTCGCAAGTGTTTCATAACTGCCCCTGATTGTTTATTGAATTTTTTAGGTTGTATATCGAAATCAGCAGTTGTATTTCGTGAAGCGATTTTTCCTGAATCGCCAGATTTACGGCGTTTATATCTTTTATCAGATCAGTGACACTTATTGTTCCGTTTTCTACCCTGGCCTCCGAGGCATTTTTTACATCATTGCGAAGTGCGATGATTTCATCGTCCATTTTTATAAGTTCCTTGTATTTATCGATCTCATTTTTTTGCTGCATTATCTGGAGTTTAGTGTTAAATAGAAATGTTTCTTTCTCCTTTTTAAGTCGTCCGATATTATTCTCAATTTTTGCATAATTGTTTCTTAAAGAATAAAACCCGCCCAGTTCCCATCCCAGCCGTACACCGGCAACCAGCCAGTCAGAATATTCATTTTGAAATTGATTTATGCCGGGATATCCCAGAAGCCCCTGACCGAACAGGTTTAGTCTGGGTCTGATCCCTGATATAAGCGCGTTTTTCTGACTTAATAGCAGATCGCTTTGCGCGTCAAAGAGAGCGATTTCCGGACGCTGTATACTTTTGTTATCGGTTGAAAAGTTACTGTAATCTGGTTTGACAAGAGTAACATTGCCAGGAAGCGGCTCGCCAATCATTTCAGAGAGTATTTCCCGATAGGTGCGCAGTGCAGAAGACAGTTCAATTCTTTGCCGATCAGCATTTAACTGTTCCACTTTAATCAGGTCCAGATCAGACTGACTGGCCAGTCCATTCTGCATCAAAGATAAATAACGCCGGTAATTTGTCTGGAGCTCATCCTGAAAGATAGAGTTCTGTTTCAGTTGTTCTTCTGTCAGTAGTATGCCGAAAAACAGCCTGTTGATCCTCTCGTTGAGAGCATAGAGATCCAGAGCAAGTTTATTCCTATCAACCTTTGAAGATGCCGCTGAGATCCGTTTCTGCGAGCGTGTGGCCCCGCCATCCCATATTATCTGGTTTACTTCTATTACACCGCTATA
>DAOTAZ010000467.1:0-2507 GCA_035382965.1 Chitinispirillaceae bacterium
CAGGGAAAAAGCAGAAAAGGCAGGAAAGCCTTTTGATGAGAAATCATTCATTGAAGGAAAGCACAAGATGGCGCCTGTCGCGGCTCACCTCTCAAAACTGCTCGGAAAAGAAGTAAAGCTGGCTCCCGGTTGCACAGATGAGGAAACCGGGAAAATGGTGAATGCTCTTGAAAACGGAGCGGTGCTGCTGCTTGAGAACACCCGTTTTAATAAAGAAGAGACATCAAAAGATGCCGCCGAGAGGGAAAATATGGCAAAAGTGCTGGCAACCTACGGTGATGTGTATGTAAATGATGCGTTCGGGACCGCACACCGCGCCCATGCATCTACTGAAACCACCGCTCACTATCTTCCTGCAGTTGCCGGATTCCTGATGGAAAAAGAGCTGGAGTTTCTTGAGGAAAAAATCGTAAAGAACCCTCAAAAGCCATTTATTGCTGTGATCGGTGGCGCAAAAGTCTCCTCTAAAATTGCGGTTCTGGAAAGTCTGCTTTCAAAAGTCAACAGCATCATTATCGGTGGAGGGATGGCATATACATTCCTGAAATCCAAAGGCATTTCTGTGGGCAATTCCCTTATTGAAGAAGATATGCTGGAGACAGCAGGAAATATCCTCAGTAAGGCGAAATCAGCCGGTGTTGAGGTATACCTGCCGGTGGATCACATTGTCACGCGGGAATTTTCTGCAGATGCGGAATCCAGGGAATCTCCTGAGGCGATAGAGGCCGGATGGATGGGGATGGATATAGGTCCAAAGACAATTGAGAATTTTAAAAAGGCTCTCAGCGGTGCCAAAACAGTATTCTGGAACGGGCCTATGGGTGTTTTTGAGTTCCCCAGATTTGCGGCAGGGACTCAGGCTATCGCTCAGACGCTGGCTGAATTGAGTGGCGCAGTGACTGTTATCGGTGGTGGTGATTCTGTTTCTGCTGTAAAGAAGGCGGGTGTTGCTGATCGCATGTCCCATATTTCCACAGGTGGCGGTGCCTCACTGGAGTTGGTGGAAGGAAAAGTCCTTCCCGGTATCAAGGCTCTTAATGACAAATAATGTTGTGCGGGCGTCCGGGCAAAAAACAGCCTGAACGCCCATTTCAAAGATTCTGTTGAAAATTAAATAGCACTTAACTATTTTACATGACCATTGCAAAAAAAGCTATTGAGGAGAAATAATGGCCCGTAAGAAATTTATCGCTGGAAACTGGAAAATGAATACCACTCTTGAGGAAGCAAAAGCTTTGGCCAGGGGTGTGGTAGATGCTGTGGGAAATATCAGTGATGTCGATATAGCAGTTTGTCCTCCGTATACAAACCTTTCCGCTGTGTACGAGATCATCAAAGATTCAAATGTGAAACTGGGTGCTCAGGATGTGCATTGGGAAGCAAAAGGTGCTTTCACCGGAAAGGTGAGCTGTGCAATGCTGAAGAGTGTGGGTGTAACCTACGTTATTATCGGGCATTCAGAGCAGAGGCAGTATTTTGGTGAGACCGATGCAACAGTGAATAAGAAAGTCAAGGCTGCGCGGGGATCAGGACTTCTTCCCATAATCTGTGTGGGTGAAACACTCGAAGAACGCAAGAGCGGAAAGATGGATGCTGTTATTGAGCGTCAGGTCAGAGGTGCTTTTGATGGCCTTTCCACAGAGGATGCATTGAAGTGCACAATTGCTTATGAACCTGTGTGGGCAATAGGGACCGGTGAAACAGCTACACCTGAGCAGGCAAATGATGCACATGTTTTTATCCGCGGAATAATTTCCAAAATGTTTAGTGACGAAACCGCAGGGGCAATCCGAATTCAGTACGGTGGCAGCATGAAACCCGACAACGCCAAAGAACTTCTCAGCAAAAACGATGTTGATGGGGGTTTGATCGGGGGAGCATCGCTGAAGGCCGCAGATTTTGCCGGCATTGTTAAACCCGTATAATATCACACTCATCAAAGGTAAAGTATGTTATTTGGTATTCTGGTAGTGATTTTTGTCTTGGTATGTATATTTCTCTGTTTACTCATTCTTATTCAGTCCGATAAAGGTGGCGGTATTTCGGGAGCTATCGGCGGAGGACTGGGGGGAGCAAACAGCCTGTTGGGAACACAGGATACGGCTAATATTCTGACCAGAGGCACAGCTATTTTCGGGTCGGCTTTCCTTATCCTGTGCGTAGTGATGTCGTTTGTTGTGGGGAAACAGAGTGTTACGGGCCAGAAGTCAATTCTTCAGGAACGCGCTCAGAAACAGCAGTCTTACTCTCCTTCTTCTGTGCTTGAAGGAAAAGGTCTGCCTTTACAGCAGGGTACCGAACAGACTGCACCGGCGGGCAGTGGAGAAGCATCGGAACTGCCGATCGTTCCCCCGGCGGAATAGAAGTAAGATCTTTTAAATAAGCGGTCGTGGTGGAACTGGTAGACACGCTACTTTGAGGGGGTAGTGGGCGTCAGCCTGTGTCGGTTCGAGTCCGACCGACCGCATTTTCCTTTTCTGATTCCGGGAATTTCTCTTCTTTTCCTT
>DAOTAZ010000468.1:0-2504 GCA_035382965.1 Chitinispirillaceae bacterium
TTTGTTGGTAATGGTTACTTAGTAACGGATCGTACCAATAACTTTGAGTTTACTCCAGTATCTACGGTCAAATTTGCCTATGCCTATGCTTCAGAAGGAACGATCACAAAATTAACTCATAATACTGAAAATCCCCTGTGGGGAACAGCCGATTTACTTTTTAATTTTGAATATGCTAAAATAGAGGATAATGAAAGGTATTCAGAGTGGTCCGGGATGGGAGTCTTGTTTGATGAAATGGCTGATCTGAGTGAATTGAAGGAGATTCGTGTCAATATGAAATCCGATGCTATGAGATACATGCGTGTGTATCTTGCCAGTCCGGTTTATGCAGACAGTGGTGCAGATACAGAATACGGCTGGACGGATTTTTACCTTGGGACGAGTAACAAGATATATGTTTTCAAAATGTCGGATATCTCTTATCCCTCCTGGGGTAATCCATCCAATCCTGATATTCTTGAAGAGGTGAAAAAATCAGTTACGGGATTGGTATTTACACCGAGTGCAATGTTTGATGCTGCTGGTGAGCTTTCTGTAGTACCTGATAAAGGTTATCTTGCGATAGACAACATTAAATTTGTTTTTGAGTGAGGGGGCCATGAGAAAGAACAGATTTAAAGATCTTTTTGTTGGTGCAGCAATATCTTTATTGGCTGTAGTCTCTATTTCATCTGCTCAGATTGTCATTTCAGAGATACATTATCATCCTCTGGAGGAGGGCACTGTAGATGGAGATGAGTTTGAGTTTATTGAGTTGACAAATGTAGGTGATTCGACTGTTTCCCTTACCGGGTATGCGTTTAATACAGGCATAACTTATACATTTCCATCAAAAGCAGAGCTTGGTCCCGGTGAGTTTCTGGTTTTGGCCTATAATGCTGAGTACTTTGAGCAGCGGTATGGGTTTGCTCCTTTTGGAGTCTTTACAGGCCATCTCTCCAACAGTGGAGAGAAAATAGTGCTTATGAACACAACTACTAAAACTGAGGTTTTTTCTGTGAAATATGAAACAGATAGTCCCTGGCCTGAAGCCGCGGATGGAGCCGGTTTTTCACTTGTAATGGCTTCCAGTGATGGATCCGGTGATCCAAATGATGCTTCATGGTGGAGAGTATCAACTGCGATTGGCGGATCACCAGGTGAAGATGATCCTGCTCAGAATTATGATGCAATGAAAATAAGGGTCAATGAGATACTCGCAAATCCTGGTTCGAATCAGAAAGATGCCATTGAGCTTTATAACACTCATTCTAAAGCTGTGGATATAAGCGGGTGGTATTTGACAGATAAAAAAAGCGAACCGAAGAAGTTTAAAATTCCTGACGGAACGGTGATGGAGCCTAAGTCCTATATAGTGTTTGATGCTGATGATTTCAACCCTGATGATCTTGGGTTTGCGCTCAGTGCCCACGGTGAAGGAGTATATCTTTTTCCAGTGGATAAGAAAGGTGAATTGACAGGCCAAAGTCATGGTTTTGAGTTTGGAGAGACATCAAAAGGCGTTTCAGTCGGAAGAGTAGAAGTTTCCTCCGGAGAGGAGTTTTTTGTTAATCTTGAGGATGTGACTCTGGGGTCAAAAAATTCTGCCCCCTGGATCGGTCCGCTGGTAATATCAGAAATCAATTATAATGCTGAAGGCGGAGCTGATTATGTCGAACTGATTAACATATCAGATTTAGAACTGACATTGTATGATCCTGAAAAGCCTCTTAACACCTGGACAATCGGGGGGCTCTCCTTTTCTTTTCCACAGAGTGTTGTATTGGATCCTGGTGAGGTTGTGCTTGTTATCTCTGATTCTGTGAGTATCAATGATTTCAGGATGACCTACAATGTTCCTTCTTCTGTAAAAGTATTCCGTTATGCAGGTAATCTGTCTAAGAATGGTGAAGAGCTCCGGGTTGAGATGCCCAGTGATCCGTATGTTGACGGGACTGAAACAATCGTTCCTTATTATCTTATCGATCTGGTAGCATACGGTACAAAAGCTCCCTGGCCGCAGGTTGCGCCAGGAAAATCAATTGTAAGGATCAATCTACGGTCGTTTGGCTGTGAGCCTGAAAACTGGAGAGAAGCAGAACCATCGCCAGGTAACGCTAGTTTATCTGTAGATAAGGGACGTATTTCCCGTCAGAAAATCCTCTCCGGAATAGATTTCAATTTCAGGAGCTCAGAAATCAGATTCTCATCTCCATCATCCGGGCCTGCTCAGATTCAGGCGTTTGATTTGAATGGGAAATGTCTCTTCAGGAAAACAGTTTCAGCAAAAGCTGGAAATAACTGCTTTAAGGCGGATCTTCCCTCTCAAAGCAGCGGCACGCGCATTATTCAGGTCCGGAAGGGTGAGCAGATTGTTACCGGCAAATTTCTGATGCCTTGAATTATCAGACAAACAGGGGTTATCTGATGAACTCCTCGACCAGAAATAATCCCTGTTTGTCTAAAGTCACTGAATTGTACCCGAATTGGTGGACACACCTATTACCAAAATATTTTTATTC
>DAOTAZ010000469.1:0-2469 GCA_035382965.1 Chitinispirillaceae bacterium
GGTTGGGGACAGACTGCTTTTTTCCTCTTTTTTGGGGACGGACTATGTTTTTCCTCTTAGCTGGTGATCCGACCAGATTTTTTAGTAAAAAAGTAGTCTGTCCCCAGGGATTAAAGATTAAATGGTTGAATTAGTTTTCCACTCAGATAATCACATCTGAATTCAATGGTGAGAAGCAGATTCTCTCAAATATGAATTTCTACTCAGAATTGTTTTCTGTGGCGCATGTGGTGCAACTGAAGAACTGCTCTTTAAGAAGACCAAATCCGAGATACCCGGAATTAACTTGAACAGACCGTTTGTATGCAGGTTACGGTTTTGTCCTCAGTATCTTCAGGTGTTCCCTTACTAACCAGAACAGCGATGGGGGAGATGGTGACCCTGAGAAATTCAGCAATGACCGAAAGTGGAATAAGCTCCATCACATGAGAACGATAGCAGAAATCAGCTCGGGCTTGAGATCTTATGTTTTTTCTCCCCCGTTTCATAAGGTCGCTTTCAGTAATGTCGTACTCCTGGCAAATCTCAATTGAGATTTTCTTTAATACATAGGGATAGTCGACTTTTCGATGTATTCTGCTCAGATGATTTTTGTACTGCTCCAGGGCATTCTTTACAAATTCGGGATCTCCAATTACCGCAGGTGATCCTTTGCAGGAGCGGGCTATTTCGGTTATTTCGGTTTCAGACATTTTACCGGCTGTTTTAATATCTTCGCAGTTGCAGCTCTGTGACATGGATTCCATGTAAGCTGAGACAGCGTTTTCTTCGTCGTCGCCAAAGAAGCACAGCGCTTCTTCTCTGCTTTGAAACTTTTCCCCTGGTGCATCTTCTTCGCCTATAAGGAATCCATGGCCGCATAATGGGCAGTCTTTTAGTTCCTCAAGGGACTTGACCATCCCAGCCCTTAGAGGGTTTAGATGCACGTACTTAATGAGCTGAACTGCGTAGTCCTGATCCTGGCAGAGAACTGATTTGAATCTGCTCCGGAAAAGATATCCTTTTCTTTTGTATTTCTTGTTGTATCGGGCGGCGTATCCACCATTGAGGGGACTCATGAGCTTGCAGAGCCGCAGATGGTTTGTTCTGATAACCAGGTGATAATGGTTGCCCATCAGGGCCCAGCCGAGACATTTGAAACCAGTTTTCTTAATTCCTTTCTCAAAACGGGAAAGGAAATCGGAAATGTCGTCTTCATCGATGAAGAGTTTTTTGTCATCAATGGCGTGTGACATGATGTGGAACAGGGAACCAGGGGATTCCAGCCGGGCCATTCTGGGCATATTAGTTCCTCCGTTAGGGTTTAGGGGGAATAATGCTGCAAAATTTGTACCAGACCTGGCCAGGGGACAGACTGCTTTTTTCATGTTAGGTTAATATTAGTAAAAAAGTAGTCTGTCCCCAAAAAGAGAAAAAAGCAGTCCGTCCCCAGCCTTGGCGCAATTCTTGCGCCTCCCCTCCCCAATATGCCCAACACCGTACACATCCTCGGTATCCCCCTGGACCTCGGACAATCCCGCAGAGGCGTGGATATGGGGCCAAGTGCAATCCGCTATGCCGACCTGGCATTCAAAATCTCTAAACTGGGATACAATGTTGAAGACTGGGGAAATGTGACCGTTCCCGTCAGGGAACATCTGCCCCGCAAAGACGCTCCGGGATATGTCTCAGAGATTAAAGATGTCTGCAACAGCATCTATAACATCGGTAGACAGATCATAAGCAAAAATGGCTTCCCCCTTTTTCTGGGCGGCGATCACTCCCTGGCCATTGGTACTGTGGCTGCCGTAACCGAAAACTCTCCCTCTGGAGTCATGTGGATCGATGCTCATGGGGATTTCAACATCCCGCAGACCTCCCCCAACGGTAACATCCATGGAATGCCTGTCTCTATTCTCCTGGGATACGGCATCGAGGAACTGGTTGATGTGGGAAGACCCGGGCGTAAACTGTATCCCGACCAGATTGTCCTTATAGGAACAAGGGATCTTGATTACGATGAGAGAGGAATGCTGCGGGAAAGTGGAATACGAATTTACACTATGAGAGAAATTGACGAACGGGGAATGGCCGCGGTTGCCAGGGATGCTATCTCTTGCCTGGGCCATCTCCCCTCAATTCACATCTCTCTTGATATGGATGCCATAGATCCGTTTTTAGCACCCGGTGTAGGGACCCCCTCACCTGGAGGATTATCCTATCGTGAAGCACATCTGTTGATGGAGATTGTCTCTGATACAGGAAAGGTCGGTTCGATGGATATCGTGGAGATCAACCCCATTCTCGATCATCGTAATGATACCGCCGAGATAGCGGTTGAACTGGCCTGTTCGGCACTGGGCCAGGAAATCCTCTGACCACTGATTAATCTGATTGAAGATGATTAAAAGAAGAATTTTTGATATTAATATAACCAGATAATAATCTCACTAATCAGCCAGATCAACATCGCTGGTCTGCAGCCAGTCT
>DAOTAZ010000470.1:0-874 GCA_035382965.1 Chitinispirillaceae bacterium
GAACTGGGTGATGGAACTTCCGCCTTTACTTGATGCAATCAGGTCGATAGCCCTCTGTCCCTCTATCTTCTCCAGAAGCACAATTGAATTTGGAGTCTGTCCCAGAAGGTAAACCGAATCCATAACCCTTATAAGAATGGCATTTCTGTTCTGACCAAACGGAAGTACCTCCAGAACATCCATCGCTCCCCCGCCGCCTATTTTCGATGTTCCGGCTATTCCAGCTTTACGCATGAACCAGGCCAGACCCAGAATAAGGAGCACTATCAATGCAAGGTAGAAGACAATCCGGAATACAACCGATGTGTAATTTATGTTCTCCTTCGCAGGTGCAGTATAATTGCCGAGGCTGGAATCACCTATGCTGCTTACCGCCTCCCTGACCTTGTTGATATCAAAATCACCGGTTCCGCTCTGTGCTTCCTGAGCAGAAGAAGACACCAGAAATAAAAAAAGGCATGAAAAGAGTACTGAACTGATTCTGATTTGTTTAACTTTTGATACCACTGAGGAACGGCCCCTTTCAGGATTCATAATAGCTCATTGCGGGGCCCAAATGAGCGGTTATATTCTGATTCGGCACTCTCAGGCCCCGCACCCGGATACCGGAATCAAATTTTAAGTGAAGAAAACTTATCTGAGACTTTTAATTCTCTCCTCCGGAGAGACAAGTGATACTATGCGTATGCCAAAACTCTCATCTATTACAACTACTTCCCCCTTTGCAACTACCTTGTTGTTTACCAGAAGATCAACAGGCTCACCCGCCATGCGGTCCAGTTCTACAATGGAGCCGGGTGCCAGATCCAGAATTCTTTTTATTGGAAGAATTGCCCGTCCAAGCTCAATTGAGACATCAAGCTCTATATCATAA
>DAOTAZ010000470.1:884-2469 GCA_035382965.1 Chitinispirillaceae bacterium
CAATATTCTCTCTTGGAACATTGATCGGAGCACCGGTGAGAGTTGTCTCATGAAATTCCCCGGATGAATCAAACGAGGTAACCTTTGACAGATCATCCAGCTCCGACATGTTGAGCCCCACCTGTCCATCAGAGGATTCTTCCAGTGATGCAGGGATCATACCGGAAATGCTATCGGTAAATTTTCCGGAAAAAAGCAACGCTGCACGAGATTCTATTTTCCCCTCAACAGATACCGTGACCGGTATTATCTCGCATGAATCAAGCGGCTCATCAAGGCTGTCTTCCTTGAAATCGGTAACTTTAACATCCCCTGCTGTCAGCTTTACACCTAATTCTTTTCCTGAGGCAGTTTCAAAGGCATTTACTACCTGATTGAACAGTTCAGAGATTGCCTGCTTATGATCATCATTGTACTCTGCAGTCCCATCCCCCATAAGCATGAGGTCTGAAATAACTGCAACATCGCTTTTCTTCATCACGATGCCAAACTGACCTTCAACCTCTTGCAGCGAAACAGTTAAAAGAGCAGCCTGAGAGCCGATAATTCCCCCTATTTCGGAAGGATCGGTGGTAGAACCGATTTCCGGAACCATCAGTGTATTTATGTTAAGAACAGTGGAAATAACAGTCCCGGCCTGTCCGCAGAAGGAGCCGAAGAATCTGTTCAACACCGCTGTTTTATCGGCCTCCGGCTCAGAGCCTGAACCGCTTCCAAGATTTTCCGATGACAATAAGGCATCGATCTGCTCTTGAGAAAGTATGTCACTCATCGCAGCCCGGTACCTCCTTTTCGATTATTTTTGTTATTCTGATCGCTTTTTTTCTTCCGACAAGCCCCGATCGAGCCGCCATCTTGGTTTTACCCTCAATCTGCACAGTAAGATCACTGTCAAAAGGTTTATCGAGACAGAGAATGTCACCATGCTGAAGCTGCAGAAGATCGCGAATAGTCAATGATGTCCTTCCGATTACAGTAGAAATTGTCAGAGGAATGTCTCTGATCTCATTCTCCAGAAGCTCCCTGGTCTCTTTCGTAGCTTCACTCTGGGATGACATCCAGGACTCGCCAGAGAGATTGTTGATTACACTCTCAAGGAGCATGTATGGGTAACATATGCTCATCAGTCCTGACGCGTTCTGCATCCGGACCTCAAGAGAGATCCGTATGACAGTTTCTCCAGGAGGAGCTATCTGAACAAACTGGGGATTTGTCTCGTAAGTTTCGATTTTTGGACTGAAAACACCCACATGCTCCCAGACACTCTTGAGATCCGTAAGACTGCGTTCCACAATCCGGTTCATGACATTCTGCTCGATAAGAGTCATTTCCCGGTTCTGTTCAGCAGCCCTTCCCTGCCCTCCGAAAAGCCTGTCGATTATGTAAAAGACAAGTGAGGGGTTGATCTCAAGGATGGCATTTCCGTTCAGGGGTTCCATTTTGAACAGATAGATGCAACTGGGGTTTGAAATTGACATGATAAACTCAGAATAGGTGAGCTGGTCAACGCTCACAAGCTCAATTTCCACAAAAGTTCTGAGAGAATTGGTAAGGCTTGTGGAAAATTGACGCGCGTAGCCCTCAT
>DAOTAZ010000471.1:0-2451 GCA_035382965.1 Chitinispirillaceae bacterium
TTGGGGAATTCATTGGGGTCTGGTCCAATCTCATCGCCAAAGAAATGGTTGCCCTCTACAACTGCACTTTTCCAGAGCCCCTGAGTTACAGCATTTCCAACGAAGTAATTATCTCTCAGCTCGATGAATTCATTTACAACTGAACTACCCCATCCGAAGCGCACACTTCTGCCGTTCTTAACCGGTACCCAGGAGTAGTTCTCTTTGAGAGTTGCTTTATCGACCGATTGCAACCCGCCAATCAGTAGCCCGTCAGAATTGCCCAAAGTGGAGGATCCTCTAACCGATGCGCCGGTGCGAAACCAGACATTTCTCTCAAAATTAAAACCCTGGATATCTCCGTTTTCTGTGTAGGCATGAATTCCGAAACCATATCCAAAGAAGATTATGTTGTTTGCTATTTGTTTTGTGCCGGTTTTATTCTGGGTGTAGATGGCATGGCCATGGCCCCGCGCTTCACCCTCGACACCATTGTTGAAAATGATGTTGCCGTACAGTTCACTGTTAACTGCCGGGCTCCAGAACCCTATTCCCTGGAGATTATTGTGGATTACGGAGTTTATCAGCTTTGAGTTCGGGGCATCAAACCGTACTCCATCAACCATATCCGTTCTGATCTCAGAGGTGTTTGTTATCTCAAGATTCCAGAATTGTACCCATTCACCGTTTATATAAAGTGCCTGATCTCCGTTTCCAGTTTTCCCGTCAATAGTAACCCGTGTTCCTGGCTCAGCAAAGAATACCACCGGTGAGTTGGCAGTTCCTGAGACAGTACTTACGAATCTCCCCTCATAAATGCCCTCCTTGAGAAGTACCAGATCACCGGGTCTGACCGGACCTGAAGAGCTTAAGGCAGTTGCCAGATCAAGCGGGTCATCTTCTTTGCCGGAGGCGCTGTTACTGCCCATTGGAGAAACAAACCAGTCCGGATCAGTAAAGTTTAATCCTTGACTCCAGAGAGAAAAGACGGCGCACAGAACAATAAGTAATAATCGTTTATGCATTTGTAATTCCCGAAGAGAGGGTGATGGATGATTTTCTGTACAATTAAATTATACAAAAAATGGTAAAAAACAGTAGCAATTAAAAACTGACTGACACAGAATGATAAAATCCTGAGGTTGTCTTCTTTTTACATGTTTTCCCCTGATAATTCCAATTGTGGTCTGTCATTGTAACGGACCTTGTAATATGAACAATAGCATAAAGGATAATATCGCAATTCTATAGGGTATCGACAGTGTTATTCCGGATTTTCACTTTTTAATGCTTGATTTATCTCTCTTTGAACCGGAGCAGATTGAAGATGGTTCTCCCTCTGATGCAGAGACGGGTAAACTCAAGATGCTTCTACTGGCTCTTAAGTACAGCAGAAGTCTGGAGATTTTAAGTGTTTTGCCGCGAATTATCAGGATATCCGAAGACGTTGAGGGTGAGAGATATGATTACTTGTATGTGGTATTAACCTATCTGCACTCGGTGATTAAAGGAAAGTTGAAAAAGCAGTTCGGGGAGATAGTAGAAAGAGAACACAAAAATGGTGAGGCAATTATGTATACAATAGCGGATAGTTATCGCGATGAAGGGCGGAGGGAAAAAGAGAAGGAATTGAAGGAATTAAGGAAGGTAATGAAGCAAAAGGATACTGTGATTGAGCAGGAAGAGAGATTGGTGCACCAAATCGTCCGGCGAATGATTCAGAAAGGGATGAGCCTGCAATCAATCCGCGAGATTACTGGTCTTGGCAATGAGACAATTGAGAAGATTAGCCATGAAAGGTAATTACGAGAGTGCTGAAATATTTGTGTAAACCTCAGAATAGTTGGTGTATGGATTATTTTAACCACTTAACCCAAATGGAGGTTTACTACAATGGCCAGCACTACCGTAATTACTCTCGTTAAGGCCAGGTATTAAATACATATCAGATCTAGCACATTCCTACCATGCGGTTTTCCAGTATAAATAACTGATCTGTTACTTTCAGCAGGGGTTTAAGGGACCCCCGCTCCGCCGTAGTTTTTTACGAAGTGAACCTGCTTGGCTGTAAAAACGGCTTCGCGGAGACGAGCAGGAAACACGGGCCATTACCATAGGGATGATCAATAAAAGACTAAAAAAGCGGATTTGACGAAATTCTGTGTGCAGATTCTGAATTTTTCTAAGATTGTCTGAAACATCTCTGCTGTAACCTTAATCTAATATCAGGTGAGAATTCGATACCGGGATTCCGGTACTGATATGGATTAAGACGCAGAAAAGTGGCTAAGGATCTACATGAAATTGAATTCTCAGTCAAGTGGAGAAAGATCATCACAAGTAGTATTTTGCGATATGGAGCGGAGCTAAGGATGAGACCTCAGTCTGATATCTTCCGGAATATTTCACAGGAGAGTATATGATCTACAGAACTCTTTTTATCGCTGCTATCGCGACCCTGTTGCTAAGCGG
>DAOTAZ010000472.1:0-2443 GCA_035382965.1 Chitinispirillaceae bacterium
CATAAAGGAATAGAAAAGATCAGGGGTGAAGCCTGTAAAGATAATTGAGATTTATTTGGCCAAGCCCCTGCAAGTCTCCCGGGAAGTGATACTACTGACCATCTTCTCGTATTCTTTCAGAAAAATCTCAGCCTGCCTTACCACGTTTTCAGCATTATAACCAAATTTCTCATCGAGAACTTTATATGGTGCCGATGCTCCGAATCTCTCCATACCAATCACCTTCCCCAGAGGCCCAACCAGCCCCTGAATCGCAACAGGAAGCCCGGCAGTCAACCCCATAACCGGAATTCCGCAGGGAATCACCTCCTGACGATACTCAGGGTCCTGATCGAAAAAGGCACCCTCAGATGGAGCGGAAACCACTCTCACCTTCAGTCCTCTCTCATCTGTAAGCCTTTTAGCACCCTCGATCAAAGTAGCAACTTCTGCGCCATTCCCGACAAGAATCAAATCTGGCTGTCCATCACAATCAGCAACTATATATGCTCCTCTACATGCTCCCAGTGCATCATCAAACCTGCTTTTTGATCCCGGCTTTGGAGGAAGATCGGCTACATTCTGTCTGGTAAGTATCAGAGCACAAGGTCCCTCAAATTCCATCGCCATTTTCCAGGAAACAGTTGTCTCAGCAGAGTCAGCAGGCCTTATCACAAGCATGCTTCTCTTCCCCTCCAGATTCGCCATCTTCTCCAGAAGTCTTAACTGTGTCTCCTGCTCTATCGGCTGATGAGTAGGCCCGTCCTCACCCACCCGGAAAGTGTCATGCGTAAAGACATACTTTACCGGGAGATTCATCAGAGCCGCAAGGCGTATTGCGGGTTTCATATAATCTGAAAAAGCGAAAAACGTGGCGCAGACAGGTATTATACCCCCATGAGCAGCCATCCCGTTCATCACCGATGCCATAGTCAGTTCAGCTACACCAGCCTGAAGAAATCCGCCGGAAAAATCACCTTTTTTAAGGATTTTCGATTTTTTCAGGAATCCTTCGGTTTTATCGCTGTTACAGAGATCGGCCGATGAAACTATCATATTTTCAACAGTTTCACCAAACACCCCAAGAACATTGCCGGATGCTGTGCGGGTAGCCTGACCCGGTTTCTGCTGTATCGATGCCCAGTCGATCTCAGGAATCTCACCAGACCAGAATTTTCTCCATTTTGCAGAAAGTTCAGGGTTTTTCTCCTCCCATCTCTTCTGTTCAGCCTTCTTTTGTGCAGCGCTCACTGCCTTTTTCTCAGATATTTTCCTGTAATACTCTGCTACATCGGGATAGATCGCAAAAGGGTTCTCCGGATCGCCGCCAAGATTCCTGATTGTCTTTTCAACTGATCCCCCTGCGTCAGAAAGAGGCATCCCGTGAGTGGAAACCTGCCTCTCAAAATTGCTTCCATCGGGGGCCAGAGCACCTTTACCCATGATAGTCTTGCCTATGATGAGTGTCGGCCTCTCCTTCTCCTCATTTGCTCTTGTCAAGGCTGAGCGGATCTGATCATGATCATTCCCGTCTATGGCTATAACATTCCATCCCCATGCCTGGTATTTCAGGGCTGTATCCTCACTTGTCACTTCATCCACAGGGGTGGAGAGCTGGATATCATTGGAATCGTAAAACATGATAAGATTTGAGAGGCCAAGGTGTCCTGCAAGCCTTCCCACACCCTGAGAGATCTCCTCCTGAATCCCGCCATCAGAGATATAGGCGTAGATTTTATGCGAGGTCCATTCTCCGAAACGCGCAGCAAAAAACCTCTCCGCTATTGCAGCCCCAAGAGCCATGGCGTGTCCCTGGCCAAGGGGGCCGGAGGTGTTTTCAATTCCCCGTTTAATGTCCCGTTCCGGGTGTCCCGGAGTTGTACTCCCCCATTGACGGAAATTTTTCAGTTCGTCGATGGAAAAAATTCCATAGAGCGCCAGAACAGAGTAGAGCATTGGAGACATGTGGCCCGGATCGAGATAGAAACGGTCTCTGTTTGGCCAACTGAGATCAGTGGGATCAAAATTGAGATACTCTGTATAGAGTATATGAATGAAGTCCGCTCCACCCATCGCCCCGCCAGGATGTCCTGATCTGGCTTTTTCCACCATGGCAACTGTAAGAGCCCGAATGTTGTCCGCAGCTCTGCTGTCAATTTTCCCGCTCACAGATGAGTACTCCTTGGAATTGAAAAAAGATTTAAAAAATAATTCATTAATCTTTGTGCCTTGGTGTCTTTGTGGTCTGCCTCGCCTCGGCCCCTTGCTTTGCGTCCTCCGCGTCGTTGCGACTCCGCGTTGCAGCCGTGGGAGTGGCGCGATGAGGAGGAACCAGGCGACGAGTTGCTGCGCCTGCTGGCGGATTGGTCGCCCGCCGATCTGACCTGGGAGCCGCACTCGCCGGACGTTTTGTATCAGCACCGGCGCACGGTAGACCAGCAGGTCTATTTCCTGTTCAACAAGG
>DAOTAZ010000473.1:0-2434 GCA_035382965.1 Chitinispirillaceae bacterium
GTTCCGGAACCGATTTGAGCCGCAGGAGCATAAGAAAGTAGAGTTGTACAGGCTGCGGCAATGGTTTCCAATGGTGTGACTTTCAAATCTTTTCTGTAAATAAGAAATCGACGAACCGGTATTTGGGAGGTCCTTAAGACCTGTTTTACCATTTCAAGTTCTTCGATGTAATTGGGTGTAAGATAGAGTGCCAGCTCCGCAGGAAAGCCCAAATGCTTACAGGTACTAGCCGCTGATTCCATCTCTTTGACCAGAGAACGATGATCAGCCTCGATATTTATTCTTATATGTGAAAGGTGAAGAGCCTGGAGCAGTTCGGCAGCAGATGGAGTCAGGTTGTTGGCAAATACCAAACCGATATCAGGCAGATAATGGCTGTAACGGTCAGGCGGGGGGACTTTTATTTCCAGAGATTTTACCGGTAAGACTTCTGTACGATGCGCTGCATTGATAGAAATAGTTACAGACTGCTTTATGATTGTCCCTTTTTCCACTGTAACCGGAATAGGAAGATCCAGAGGTGTGGAGTAAGTTTTATATGATGCATCAGTCCAGTTCCTCTGATCTTCCATCTCAAATGTATCCCCCTCGAACCGGATAACTGTTCTGGCATCAGGAGGAACCTTGTAGCTGATTGAAGCGATGTCTTTGAATGGCTGAAACGGGCTGATAAACACCGGAAACGATCCCTCGATTATCTCTCCATTTGTTTTCTCAATGACACAGGCTCGTCCGGCACACAGCTCTATAGGATGGAGGATACAGAGCCCTATTCTGTTGCGTTTGAAAGTTGACAGTGCTTCTCCCTGCATGTCAAAACGAATTATTCCGCCTGCATCGCCTCTTATATCGCCTGTCCATTTGAAATGGACCTCTTTTTCCCTGTGCAGCGCTTCAAATGAGATATGGAAAGAGGAATCTTCGATCAAATTAAGAAGGGGATCAATCTGAAAGGGGATAGTATTCCAGTACTGGTCTCTAAGAGCCATATAGACTCTGCGGACAATCTCATTTTCTCCAAACCGAATCGACCTGATCATCCCATCATTGTAAAGCAAACTCAGTGGCCCGGCTCTCAGAGCAATTGGTTCTAATGGAGTAATTTCAGTACCATAGTAGCAGCTGGAATCTGGCATAAGGTTACCCTACGTGAAATTTTTAAATCCGATAATCAGGGTCAGTAAACCCTTAATCTGGATCATCGGGATAATGCGTTTCAGGTGAATATATAGATTCTGATACCAAACAGGGACAAAAAAATCTTCCTCTGCAGTTAAAATCAGTTTAATCAATCTAATCAGCTTAGTCAGTGGTAATAATTCTGTTAAGCTAAACCTGATACTGCCGGGCCTGATTAATAAAGAGCAAAAATAATGTAAAAGGGGCTTTAAAGTTTTGAGCTTATCTTTTTCAGGTACGCAGAAGAGATGGAGAGCATCTGTCTGATTCTGTGGTCATAAGTATGAAGTGAGAGGACCTTTTTTTGCCCTCTGGAAGCAATGGCCGTCATCTCATCTTTGTGCTCCAGGTAATAATCTATTTGTTGTGTTAAAGCACACTGGTTCCTGAATGTCACCACTTCCTGAAGTGGTCCGGATGTGTTGAAGAATTCATGCACAGCGGGTTTTGAGCTTGTGACCACAAAGCTTCCGCACGCCAGTGCATCAAAAATCCTCTGAGTGAATCCATCACGTATAACCACTCTATTTACATCCACAACAATTTCCGATTTGCGGTAAACATCTGCCAGTCTGTCATAGTAACCCGCTTTTTTAAGCCTTTCTGAGGGTATATCCACCAGCCAGCCATCATCACCGAAAACAGTGAAACCTGGATATCTTTTGACCAAAGATACAATGAGATCTTTTCTCTGAAGGTAACTGGCTACCTGTTTGGCAATAAAAACCGCTTTTTCCTCATGGAGATCAGGAGGAAGAGAAATGTTTTTAATTTTTAATCTGATGTCACTCTCAACATCGTACTCCACATTTTCCTGATATGATCGGACAACTCCTTTAAGAAGAGGAATGAGGCCATCAAAAAAATCCTCCACCTTTTCCAGATACCTGTTTATCTGTTCCCGGTAGGAGTTTCCCACAAAAACAATCTGGTACTCCTTTGACTCACCTGACCCGGAAAATTGAAAAATTGAAGGGTCGGTACCCAGGGGAAGAAAAAAGGGGTTGTAGTTATTTTTAATCATCCAGGGGATATACCCTCTGTCTGAAACAAAATCGATTCGCATCGGAGAGGGCCGGAATTTTTTCTTGAGCATCATTTCATCAAAAACCGGATCATCGACAAACCAGTTTACATGGAGCATGTTTTTTTCAGACATGAACTGATGAAGGATTCCATCACTGTCAAGACCCCATTCATTTACAGTGAGTAGAATCGGACATGGTTCTTCAGAGAGGATTTTCAGCAGGTCATT
>DAOTAZ010000474.1:0-2430 GCA_035382965.1 Chitinispirillaceae bacterium
CCTTAAAGTGATTCACCGTAAGGGCAAGATGGGCCTTGGGAGTGCAGTCATGGAGGGCTTCAAGTTGTCCTCCCGACCGCTTCTGGGTGTGATGGACGCTGATCTGAGTCATGATCCTTCAGTTATCCCGGAAATGATCGGGCATCTTGATAACAATGATATCGTTGTAGGTACTCGATTCGGTGATAAGAGTACTGTTGAGAAGTGGCGGTTTGACAGAAAACTGACCTCTTTTGCCGGTGTCTACCTTGCACGGAAGATCACCAAGGTTTCAGATCCGCTTTCCGGTTTCTTTTTTCTGCACAGGAGTGTCCTTGGTGACATGAAACTTACTTCACCCGGATACAAGATTCTATTTGAAATCCTGGTAAAGGGGAATTACAGCAAAGTAAAGGATGTTCCGTTCAGATTCCGTACACGCGAGTACAGTCACAGCAAGTTGAATTTTTCTGAATATGTATTATTTGTGAAGCAACTGCTTCTGTTTTCGCTGAAGAAAAGGAGATAAGTGTTTTTTCATGGTTGATGGTCTGGTAATGTTTTCCGGTGGTCTTGATAGTGTAGTATCGACACATCTCCTTAAAAGTCAAGGACTATCCATCAAAGCCCTGCATTTTGTGCTTCCGTTCTATTCCGGGATGGGCCTTTCCCACAAGCGGGTGAGAACCTACGCTGAGGCACTCGGTGTTCCGCTGATGATAGTGGAGGAGGGGGAGGAGTTTCTCGAAATGATAAGGGATCCCCGTTTTGGCTATGGCAAGAATGCCAATCCCTGCATGGACTGCAGGATCCACCGTCTTAGAAAAGCCAGGAAAATTATGGAATCTGAGTGTGCCTCTTTCATAGCGACTGGCGAAGTCATTGGTCAGCGCCCAATGTCGCAACGACTGGATTGCCTTTACAAAGTAGAGAGTGGTGCCGGTCTCAAAGGAAGGCTGGTCAGACCGCTTTCCGCCAAATTACTTCCTCCCAGTATTCCTGAACAGAACGGTCTTATCGACAGAGAAAAACTGATGGCAATCTCAGGGAGGGGCAGAACTCAGCAGCTTCAATACGCCAGGTCTTACTCACTTAAACATTCTTCTCCTGCCGGAGGATGCGTACTCACGAATATCGATCCTGCGAGACGTTTTCTGGAGATGGTGTCCTTCAATCCGGATTTTACGCTTGCAGACTTCAAACTTCTGGCATATGGACGACACTTCAGGTTGGGTCCGAAGCTAAAGGCGGTAATAGCCAGAAATGACTCTGAGAATCGCACTCTGGAGAAGATATTTACCGATGATGATTATGTGCTTCAGTTGGCTGAGGTCACCGGCCCCTATTGTGTGTTGCGCGGAGAAGCGACATTGGAACAGCTTGAGCTTGCAGGGGCTATAACAGCGCGGTATACAAAGGCCCGCAATGATTCTGAAGTAAAGGTTAAAGTGCAGCACAAAGGCAACACTATGGTTTTAACAGTGAAGCCTGCAGATGATACGGAATGTAAAAGACTTCTTGTCTGATTCAGTTTCTCTTCTCCCACTTAATTTCCGGGATTTTCTTTATGTTGATGAGGAAGTAGTATCCAGGGTTGAGTTTTTCAGGCCGCCACTCAAATCTCATGTCCCAGCATTCCATATCGCAGCTTATTCTGAAGCTGTTCTGCACCCATTGATTTTCCATAAAGTTATAAACGCTGCTCCATTGTATTCCCCAGTTTCTTGTGAATTTCAGAGAAGCTGAAGCACTGAGGCTGTAATACTTTTCAGGAACAAACATCTCCGAAGGGTGAGTCCTTTTCAAAGTATAAGTGTACCGGGGTGAAAGACTTACACTCCATTCCTGGGGACCGGCATTGGCATACTTGACAGGATCGTTTGGATGAAGTGAGTCCAGAACAAGCAGGTCTCCTCCCCAGAGTTTCCCTTTTAATCCGAGTGTTCCGGTGCTGAAGTTGAGAGACATGTTTTTCATTATTGGTGTATGAAGATTATTGTTCTGATCGTAAAGCCAGAAGTCGGAATTAAAACTCAGGGAAAGTCCTTTAATGTTCGTTGAGGCTGAAAGTATCAGATCACTGAATTTGAGACTGTCTTTTTCAAAATCATAACTGGTGGACATGTCGACAGAAAGGATGGGGAATTTCTTCTCTGTCGGTTTTTCACCCTCTTTACCCGGTGTTACTATTTTACCATCAAACTGATTGTGAAGTCTCAACCCCATTTCCTGTCTTCTTTTGTAAGGCTGGCTTACCGGGATACCCTCGATATTAAAGAAATCATATTTCAGTTTGTGCTCAGGGAAAAGAGTGTAGCTTATGCTGGGGGTTAATGTATGACGCAGAGCAGCGAAATTGAAGATCTTTATTGGAAAGATACCATAAAGCTTTGTGGAAAGGCTTACACCTGCGTTAAAGACTGCATCATGTGCGATTTCGTTCTCATGAAT
>DAOTAZ010000475.1:0-2428 GCA_035382965.1 Chitinispirillaceae bacterium
TTCAGGAGTTTTTTTGATTAATAAAAAACTGCCAACTAATGAACCAATGATATGGAACCCGATATACAGCCAGGCTCGGATTGTTTCGATTGTACCGGATGCGATGAAATAAACAATTCCAATTAAAATTATCCATCGAAAAGGTGATATAATGGCATTAATTCCAGTTTTTGTCAGTTTGGTTTTTTCAGTCATGGCTTCCTCCATTTACTCCAGGTGGGGACGAGGCGATGCCTTAAACTATCAATTGAACGGTTGACCCAGTATTAGCTCCAGCTCCTGTGCGGAAGATGATGGTTTACAGCAACCGATGATGAGGTGTTTGACGCCATGAATAGAATATCGGTTCCGTTTTTTAACTAAGTCAAGGAAAACGATCTAAACACGAACCGAAACTGTGCCAAAGTAATTTCATTATCTGTAAGGGTTGACTTTCAGAATCAACCTTTGTTATACTCTTTTTTAGTACATTTATCAAAAGGGGGCTTATTTTGCATGCGATAACCGAAAAACTGCAGCTTCATCTGTCCCTTTCATTTCAGATGCTGGAGAATGTCATTGAATCATGTCCTGATATATTCTGGGTAGCACAGGAAGAAAACGAGTCTATCTGGAAACGGGTACTGCACACTCTAGATAGTATCGATCACTTGATGGTTGATTTCTCCGACTATCATTTCAAATCTCTTTTTGATACATATACAGCAGACATGGATCAGACCTGCTCATCCCCACCTCTTTCAAAAAAAGAATTACTGTCGTATAAAAATCTCATAAAGCTGAAAATTGATCGTTTCTTCTCTGAAATGGATGACGAGCGATTGACAACACACAGTTCAGTTCATCCTGCAACCACATTCCTCGATATTATTCTCAGCCAGATCAGACACATTCAGATGAATATCGGGTACTTCAATCAGATTCTAAACAGCAGTGACCTGAAAAGTCCCATGTGGCTGGGGTACAACGAGAATTGATAGTCGAGGCCTGGCTGCGTCCTCAAGATAATCTTCACTGGCGATAACGAACGTTAAAAAAAACGGACACGGGGTTAAATCAAATTTAACCCCGTGTCCGTTTATCTGGTTATTTACTGTTTTGCGTTACTTTACGATCAGTACTTCTTTACTGCGTATAAATCCCTGTCCTTCCATCCGGATGATTCTCATACCGGTACCCCTTAATTTCCAGGGCATCGTATAATGGCCGGGCTTAAGCACCTCGTCAACTATAGTCATAATCTGTCTGCCGGCCAGATCAAATGCACGAATCGAAACCCGTCCATGGTGTGGGACTGCAAAGCTTATCATCGCTGTCGCAACAGGACCACTGAGCATATTTACCCGCAGATCATACGACAACGGCACAATAACACAGCATTGAACTATACATATAAAAACCCCCTCAAATGGCTTGCTCCCGGAGGTGTATGGCAGTTATATTAAAGCTTAAGCGGTTAATTATTAATAATAAACTTTTTCAAGGGGAGGCAAAATGGGGAAAAAGGGAAAAGTTTTTCTTTGTATTATCAGTCTCGTTGCAGTTTCCAGCGCACAGGAGACACTGAAAAGCCTTGCAGCCAAAATCAACTTCAATATTGGAACGTGCGTCTCCGGCATCTGGTATCGCAATTCTGATCAGCAATACAATGAAGTAATGGCCCGTGAATTCAACACCTTCGTCTGCGAAAACGAGATGAAACCGGATGCGCTTCACGGTACCCGTGGTTCTCCTAATTTCTCGACTGCAGATAGACTGGTCAACTGGGCTATGCAGAACAACTACAAAGTCCGCGGTCATACGCTCTGCTGGCATGCTCAGAATCCTACATGGATCAGAAACAATAATTGGAACCGTCAGCAGGCTCTTGAAGCTTTAAAAGAACACATAACTCTTATCGTGACCCACTTTAAAGGTAAAGTCTATCAATGGGACGTTATCAATGAACTATGGGATGATAACGGGGCCAACCCCCAGATGAGAACTACTAATCCCTGGTTTAATAAGATCGGAGAAGATTTTGTTGATTCAGCATTTACTTTTGCTCACAGGGCTGATCCTGACGCCAGACTGTTCTACAACGATTACAATAACAGCACCATAAATAACAAATCCACAGCCATGTACAACAAAATCAAGAAGATGGTTGAGAATGGCGTACCAATCCATGGTATTGGCTTTCAGGCACACCACACAGAACCTGAGTGGAGCGACAATTTTAAAAACAGCCTCAAGCAGAATATCAAACGTTTTAACGAACTTGGACTGGAGGTTGTTTTTACCGAAACAGATGTCAGAATTACCACCCCCACAGATCAAAGTGAGCTTATCGATCAGGCAAGAATGTATAAAGCGATGCTTGAGGCCACTTTGGAGAGTGAAGGTGCCACAACTTTTATGCTCTGGGGATTTACCGATAAACATTCAT
>DAOTAZ010000476.1:0-2423 GCA_035382965.1 Chitinispirillaceae bacterium
AATGGATCTTTTTATCCGGAGTGCTCTTATGCTCAAAGAGCAGATATACCCATTGGTCATTTCCGAGTATTTTTGCACGATAAATCACATCAGAGCGATGTTCCCTGAGATTTTCATCAACCCAGCTCTCTTTTACAATCTCCAGTGTTTCCCAATCGATACGGTTTTTAACTTTTGACGGTAATGCTGAAAAAGAGAGTTTCCTGGCGATATCAATATCCTGCATGGACTCACGGAAAAGGCGATCGTGAGCGTGCTGGATTTTTAACTCTGAGGAGAGATTCTTTGTACCATTTTTTGAAGCCATGTAGCGATACTCCTCTTTGTCTATTTTCACTCGGGTTTGATTGATATTGAACTGAAAATAGAATAATTACAGATATATTGCCCTTTGTATCGTAGTATTTTGTCGGAATAATTCGGAATGATATAGATGTTTTTTAAATAAAAGTATTGGCTGTACTGAAAGCTTTAAAACAGGAAATAAAGAGATTATGGCAGGGCAGTAGATTTCCGGCCTTTAGAACTTACAACCAGGAGATCCTTTTTAATTTGAATAATTCTCCGGTAAAAACACCTCTTGCGGCAGCATCATATACTTGAGATACCCAATCGAACGAGGAGTATTCAATGCTTTCAATGCCTTATGGGCATTCGATCTTAACATGGCACTCTCTGCTAAAAGGTAAGATGCGGATATATCTTCGAAGTCGGGTTTCCTCAGCTTGATCTGGGTTATGACCCACAGTGCTGATGCTCTCATGAATTCATCTTTATCTTTCAGCATCTCCATTAGATCCTGCTCTATACCGGAATATCCCAGGTTGTAAAGAGCTTTGAGAGCGTTTCCGCGGATACGGTTGACCGGGTCTTTACGAAAGCGAAGGAGGATCGGGACCAGACGTTTGTTCCCGGTATTCTCAAGAGCCTCAATTGTGTTTGCCCGGACTCTCTTATCGTTGTCGCTCAGCAGGGAGAGGAGAATGTCATGATCGTGCGGGGCAGTCATTTTCCCAAGAAGAATTATCGCTGTGGCGCGGATTTTTTCATCGATATCGTGTATCAATTTAACAAGAACCGGCTTGACTCTGGGATTCTTCTCAAGGAGACCCAGTATCTGAACGGCTCTTAGACGCCGCTTTTCATTCTCACAGAATAAATCCTTACTGAGCTCATCAACTACAGGATAGTCCAGAGACTGCAATATCTTTCCCAGCTTTTGCCTGACATTTTCACCAAGATCGTTAAAACAGGCTATCAGGTTTTCTCTGATCAACTGGATGATAGACTCCGAGGTGGTCTTCTTCAGAGAGCCGCTAGTGCATTTAAGAAGAACCAGCATGGATGATAAATCCGATAAAGTGCCCTCAGTGCCAAGTACCTGGAGACTTTGTGCTACCGATGAATCATCCGGGGAAAAGAGATTTTTATGGGCCGATTCTATATCCATATACCGATCTACAACCTTGATTTATTAAGAATGGTTTTCTCGATTTGGAATTCAATACCGATACGATATCGATACCGATTCCGATAAGACACTACTGATATCATATCATACATTCAGATAAATGCAAATTCCTTATTGGCTGGGATTAGGCATTTATGGATGTAAGGTAGTCTGTCCTGTTTTCCACATCTGGGATCGAGAAAAAAGTAAAAAGATAGTCCGTCCCTGGTGCGAAAAAAAGACCCCGCAACGTGGGAACTGTTGCAGGGTCAGTGCGCTGATACTGTTTGCTAAAGAAGCGCTATCATCTTAGGATATTCACAACCCGTGTGCAGAACTGCATATCGGGATTGGAAAACCGGATGAAAAACGCCCCGGAGGAGAGATTTGATGTATTGAAACTAAGGTTATGTGATCCGGCACTGTATCTTCCAGGATTCAATCTTGCCACACACTTTCCGGAAATGTCAAGCAGCTCGAATGTGCCGCTTATATTTGACGCTGTGGTGATTGTAAATTTCCCGCTTCCTCTTGAGAGAACTGTGATGGGCTTTATTGCCGGTGCCCGTTTAGCTGTTATGCCCCTTTCGATACTGCTCCCACCCAGCGTTTTTATGCTGACATCATCCAGGTAGAGATTTCCCGCAAATGTTCCCACATCAAAGACTATTCTGGAATTGCGGTCATCTGCGAGACTCATCGTAAATTCGAATGAGAATGAGTCCATCTCTGTGCCTACTTTAAACGTTTTGTATCCGGAATATGTAGTCCATGGCTCTTCGTTCAGTCCCACATTCGTCTGTAATTCATAGGGTTCTGAAGCTCTGGCTTTGAATGAAACCAGGTAAGTTTTTCCCTGGGAGATATCAATTCCGACAAATTTTATCTGTCCTTTCCATCCCTCATCACCTGCTGTAGTCATTGTAATGGCAGCCTCGCCGTTTACTACAGAGAAGGTTCCTTCTGCACCTTC
>DAOTAZ010000477.1:0-2415 GCA_035382965.1 Chitinispirillaceae bacterium
TCAGTCAGAACAGAAGCAGACGCAATTGCGCTTCCACAGCCGAAGGTCTTGAATTTTATATCGGAAATCCTGCCGTTTTCATCGAGTTTAAAGGTCAGCCGCAGTGCGTCACCACAGGTGATATTCCCAATCTCACCAAATCCATCCGGGTTTTCAATTTCTCCCACATTTCTGGGATGAAGGTAATGATCTCTGACTTTTTCGGTATAATCCCACATGCCTTGCTCCTGGTTCGCTATTCTTTTCTCCTTAAAGCAGCTTCTCAGCCCTGACATCCGATGGGATGTCGAGGACCGCCTTAATAGTTAATTCGAATTTCTCTATATCGATATTTCCTGAATCTGATTCCAGAGGTACTTTCCCGGCTGCTACTCTGGAGTGTCCTCCTCCGCTGCCGTGTAATATCGATGCAATTTTCTCGGCGCTTACTCCGGCTTTGTCACTGTTTTTAGTTCTGATCGAGAAAAAGATCTGGTTCTTGAAGATCCCTGAACAGATCATCCATTCCAGTTTTTCCAGACTGTGGAACAAATCTGCCATTTCTGCGACATAATCGGGAGTGGTCACATTTCCCAGATGGGTGTATCCTATAGCGTCAAAAGTGACAGCATATTCAGTGGCTCTGTGGAGGATTTTGAAATATTCCACATCACGGTCCGGGTTTTCTATTCTGGAAAGCAGTTGGTGGTCCATTATATCGAAAAGGTACTTATAACACTCCAGATCTACAGGGGAACCCTCTCTGCGCATTTCACCGGTATCGGTTTTGATTCCATAAAAAAGAGCTGTTGCCAGTCTGGGGTCGATTGGGCATCCGGCATGAAGAAGGTATTTGGTGATTATTGTAGAGGTTGCGCCGTATTCTTTCCTGATGTCACTGAAAAAATGAGTACCGGGAATAGATTTGTTGGGATGATGATCTATTACGGCATGGACAGGTATTGTTACGGGCAGGGATACATTTCCTCTCCCCGGAAAGCAATCTACAAGTATTATTTTTTCAAAGTCGTTTATTTCGGTGAGCACAAAAGGGATAGTTTTGATATTCAGAAAACGTATCATAGCCCTGTTTTCGGCCCTTCCCACAAATCCTCCAAACGAGATCACGGATGATTTGACACCCCAGAACGAGAGAAGAGTCGACACACCGAATGCAGAAGCAAGACAGTCTGGATCAGGATAATCATGAGTGAGGATCAGTACACTTGATGAGGGTAGAATATGTTCTCGAAATGACTCGATCTTTTCTTGAAAGTCATCTGTACTGTCACTCTGAGGTATATTTGTTTCTGACATAAATTTCAGCTACTGATTAAATACTCCGGGTACGATTTTGAAGAACCGGGGAGATTGTATTTGCAATAAAAAGTACTGCATAATATAATATATGATTCAATTATGAAAGAAATCACCGGGGAAACTGATGAGATATGCGATAATTTCCGATATCCATGGCAATGCAGAAGCTCTGAACGCTGTTCTCAATGACATCAGCGATCGTCATATAGAGCAGACCATCTGCCTGGGAGATATTGTAGGGTACTATCCTGATCCTGAGACCTGTATAGATCTGATTAAAAAGAATGCTTCTTACTGTGTAGCCGGGAATCATGATTACGCGGCGATAGGGAAGATAGACACTCAGAATTTTACCTACTACGCCTTTGCTGCGATGGAGTGGACGAAACAGAACCTTTCGGAAAGCGGAAAGGAGTTTCTCAGGTCTCTTCCTCTTACAGTCGTAAAAGATGACATGTTCTTTACCCATTCATCACCCTCAAACCCTCAGGACTGGGTTTACGTTTTCCCCGACAGTGAGGAAGCCATATTTGAGGCGTTCAACAGCCTTGTATACAGACTCAATTTCATAGGACACACCCATTGGCCATCAATAATGATTCAGGAAAATGACAGGATTATTCTTCACTCGGACCATCTTATCAAACTCAGTGAAAACCATTATTATCTGATCAATGTCGGCAGTGTCGGGCAGCCAAGGGATTTCGATTCCCGTTCCTGTTATGTAATCTATGATTCTGATACGAGGGAGATTTCAATTGTCAGGGTTCCCTATGACTACAGAGTGACCCAGAAGAAGATCCATGAGAATAATCTTCCGCTTTTTCTGGCCGAAAGGCTGGAAAAAGGGCGGTAACACGGAACGATATCAGTTTCCTGACATCACCTTCCTTTTACTTTATTGTAATTTTCTTAAATGCATAATCTAAAAGATATCATCAACAGCAGGCTTCTTCCCTATGTGTCAAGACCACTGAGGTACACCGGAGCGGAGCTTAATATAATCAGGAAAAATCTCAGTGAGATCACTGTTCATGGCGTGATCTGTTTTCCGGACCTCTATGACATCGGCATGTCTCATAACGGCCTCCAGATCCTCTATCATCTGGTCAATAG
>DAOTAZ010000478.1:0-2407 GCA_035382965.1 Chitinispirillaceae bacterium
AAAGTGGTCTTTTCCGGAGCCGGAGCAGCCGCACCCCAAATGCTCTTTGATATACCCGAATATCCTCTCTATGAGTATACCTCTTTGCCGAAGCAATGCTTTTGCTTCCTCACTATCTATCTTCTCCTTATGCCTGCGTATCTGAAAATGATACTTTTTTATCTCCAGCATTTTTCCAGTCTTACTACGACCGGTCTCGATGAGTATAATTACACTCAGGAAAAGCACTTCTATTCAGATACCGGTTCTTCTGAACTCTTCAGCATCGATGTCAAGTTCAACCATTTTCTTCATCAGCCATTTACGGTCGATGTCAAGCATTCTTGAGGCCAGGCTGACATTGCCCCTTGTCCGGGAGAGACTGCTTAGAATCGCTTCCCGTTCCGCACTGTCCCGTACCTGGCGGAGGGTAACTGCGGAACCGGTCAGAGCTTTTGACTGAAGCACTATATCCTGAGGTGTGATTTTGCTTGTTTCCGAGAGCAAAATAGCCTTCTGGATAATATTTTCCAGTTCTCTTATGTTTCCGGGCCAGTTGTACGATGAAAGCTGGTTAGCAGCGGATATGGAGATCGATTTCAGCGGCATCCCGAACTGGGCGCAGTATTTTTTAGTGAAATATTGAGCCAGGAGAAGCACATCGGCTCCCCTTTCGCGCAGAGGAGGAAGGTTTAACGTCAGCACGTTGAGCCTGAAGTAAAGATCCTGCCTGAATCTTCCCTCCCTGACCTCCTGATCGAGTTTCTTATTTGTAGCAGCTACGATTCTTATATTGACAGAAACAGTCTCCGTTCCGCCTACCCTCACCACTTCGGCTTCCTGGAGCACCCTCAGGAGTTTGACCTGGAGTTGAAGGGGTAATTCCCCGAGTTCATCGAGAAAAACAGTGCCACCCTCAGCGGCTTCAAACAACCCGATTTTCCTCTGTACCGCACCTGTAAAGGCTCCCTTTTCGTGTCCGAAAAGCTCTGATTCGATCAGATTTTCAGGAATAGCGCCGCAGTTTATAGCCTTGAAAGGCTTATCAGACCGGGCGGATCTATCATGAACAAAGCGGGCCATAAGCTCTTTACCTGTCCCGGTCTCCCCCAGAATCAGAACCGGCGAATCGGTGCGCGCCAGCCGTGCGGCAAGTTGAATCAGGTTTGACATCACTTCACTTTCGAATATGATTCCGCCCGAATCGTCGAGGTTTTTCTTCTGAAGTCTTTCGATTGTCTCCTGCTGCCGCTTTCTTTCCTGGAAATTGATCAGGATCTCTGTAAAAAGAGGCAGTATCGCATCACAGAACATCCTGTCATCCTCCGAGAAGGATTCACCGTTTTTGATTCTGTCAAGGTAAAGATAGCCGATCATCGTATCACCCTGCTTGAGAGGAGCGCACATGACCGACCCCACAAGGTTTTTCTCCAGCGATCCGGCGGAATCAGTGGAGCACTGCCATTCCTGATCGCTCATCACTATCGTATGTGAAGCTTTTCCGGCCCAGTCAATCGCCCGTTCCGAAAAACGGTCCAGGCCCGCTGTTTCAGGGTACCTGGTAATTGTTCTGCGTTCCCCATTTACCGGGTCCTCATCTACCAGTCTCGATGCATCACAGCGAAGCAGTTTTGCCACACTGGTGACAAGCTCTTTAAAAACATTCTCATCCCTGTTGCGCAGCAGAACTACAGCTATCCGTATAAGCTCATGAAGCGGAGAGGAAACCGGCTCTGCATCCTGCTGCTTTCCGCTGTTACCTTCTTCCCTGTAAGTAAACTCAACTTCTCCAAGGCGCAGATGATCGCCATGAGAAAGCTCGGCACTTTCCTTCAATGCCTTCCCATTCACGGTAATTTTCATTTCAGGACTCAGTTTTCTGAGCCGGTATTTTCCATTAGTAAATAGCAGGTGCGCGGCACAGGATGAGATTGAACTGTGCTCGAGATGAATGCGGCAGTCCTTTGATGAACCGATTGTAATAATCCTTCCGGTCAGGGGGTAAACAGAACCGTTATCGATCCTGTGCAGTCTGGGAAATTCACTCATCATTTCTCCCTGTCATTTCCGTATTCAATGCTGATGATTTTTTTCTGAAAAGGAAGCAGATTCACCCTGCGGTGCCAGCACCTGTTTCCGCTGCTGTCAACAAGAGACAGATCATGCTCCCCTTTGGGCAGCCTGATTCCATTCCTTAATTCCACGGTATCCACACAGGCGATATTGTCGATATAAAGAACACATCCGGGCAGACTGCGATCTACCGCTATCAAGCCCGAAAGCATACCAGTCTTAAGAGAATCCTCTTTAAGCGGAATTGTCCCGAATGGTCCTGTTTCATCATTGATGGAGAGTGTAGAGCGGAGTTTTACCTGACTTGAGAAGGGAAGAGGCCCCGATCCGCCTGCGCTTTCTTTTCCGACAAGAA
>DAOTAZ010000479.1:0-2405 GCA_035382965.1 Chitinispirillaceae bacterium
GACCCCTGAGGAGCGGGAACTGATCAATTCTCATGCTGTCTCTACATTCCGTATTCTTTCAAAGATTCCCTGGACCGGTAATCTTGCAAGGATACCTGAGATAGCTGCACAGCATCATGAGCGTACTGACGGGTCCGGGTACCCGGGGAAACTGAAGGGTGATCAGATACTTATTGAAAGCAGGATTCTTGCCGTGATTGATATTTATGAGGCGCTTGTAGCCCAGGATCGTCCATACAAACCCCGGACCAGCCTGAAAAAGGCACTGCAGATACTCAGAGAGGAGGTCGACAGAAATCATCTGGACAAAAATGTGGTCTCCTTCTTTATCGAAAAAGAAATCTACCGTTCACTTGAAGAACAGAGCAGTTGATGGAATTTCTGAAAAACGTACCATTGATAGATAAGAATACATTCCGTGTCGGAGGTGCTGCAGCTTACTATCTGGAGCCTTCATCGGAAAAAGAGATAGTTGAGGGGTTCAGACTGGCTGCTGACAAGGGATTGCCTGTCTGGATACTGGGTAAAGGATCGAACCTTCTGATGAGTGACAAAGGCTGGCCCGGTCTTGTGATGAATCTTTCAGCGGGTTTATCTGATGTCAAATGGGATGGAGATACGGTCGAAGCTGGAAGCGGTCTGGCACTGAATTCACTGGTGAGTCAAGCCGTGCGTTCCGGGAATGCCGGAATGGAGGAACTCGCAGGGATTCCCGGTACAATTGGCGGTGCTGTGATAATGAATGCGGGCGCATTCAATACCTGCATTGCAGATACTCTGCAGTCGGTAAGGTATTTTGATTACGTCAAGGGTGAAATTGTACACGTTGAGGCATCAGAACTGGATCTGGGTTATCGTTTCTGCAACCTGAAATACAAACCTGCTGTAGTTCTCAGTGCAAAGTTCAGGTTTAATTCCGGGAAAAAACCGGAAGAACTGGCCTCAAAGCGTCAGGAGATACTGTCCGGAAGGAAGGCCAAACAACCGCTTGATTTTCCTAATTGTGGTAGTGTTTTCAAGCGTCCTCCAGGGAACTACGCCGGGCACCTTATTGAGAAGAGCGGTCTAAAGGGTATGAGGGAAGGAGACATGGAAATTTCTGTCAAGCATGCCAATTTTATCATAAACAGAGGGCAGGGAACAGCCGCTCAGGCGAGACGTCTCATTATAAAGGCGCAGAAAACGGTATATGAAGAATCCGGCATACTTCTGGAACCGGAAGTGATTTTTGCAGGAGAATTTGATGAGCCATTATACAGCCCGCCCGAGAAGGAGTAAAAAATGACTGTCTTGATTGATAAATTTATCACCGGACCAATAGAGACCAACACCTGGCTTGTCCATAATGAGCAGAAAGATTGCCTTATCGTAGATCCGTCATCAGGCTGCAGTGAGGTGACAGATTTTATTTCAGATAACGGACTTAATCCTCAGGCTATACTTCTTACTCATGCTCATTTCGATCATTTTATCGGGATCCCTGAGATTCAACGGATATTCGGAGATATTCCTGTTTACGCGCACCCGCAGGAGAAGATTCTGCTGACAAATGCGGGATACAACGGTTCAATAATGATTGGAAACGCAATTACCTATGACAAGGATACTGTGGATGTGACAGAGGGTAAGATGCGGATAGGGAGCTTTGATCTGGAGGTGTTTTTTGTTCCAGGTCACTCTCCTGGCGGAGTTGCATACAAATTTGGCGAATCTCTTCTTTGCGGTGATATTCTGTTTGCCGGTTCGATCGGACGCAGCGATTTTCCAGGTTGTGACGGGGAACTGCTGATAAGGGGGATAAAGGAGAAAATTCTTACTCTGGATGAGAATACGGTGGTTTATCCCGGACATGGAGGCAGGACTACTGTAGGAAGAGAGAAACGGGCAAATCCCTATCTTAGGTTATGAGTATAAAACTTCCTCTTCTGGACACATTCCTTGCTTATTTGCGGCTGGAAAGAGCCCTGAGCGATAATACCGCTCAATCTTACCGGTCTGATCTTCAAAGGCTTGAGGGCTTTTTAAACCAGCATCGTGTAAAAAGCCTCAACGCGGTTACACCGGATTTACTTTCAAAGTATATAAGAGTTCTGTATGATATTGGATTTGCCGCGACCTCTATCCAGCGGACAGTTTCCTCGTTAAGGAGCTACTTTGCTTTTGCAGCATCTGAGGGTGAAATTGAGAGGGACCCTACAGAGCTTCTTGAGACTCCCCGTACCACCAGGTACCTTCCGTCGGTTTTGACAGTTGATGAAGTCGAGAGAATAATTAATGTCATAGACACCAAAAAAAGGGGCGGAACAAGGGACAGGGCAATGTTAGAGACTCTCTATGCTACAGGAATGCGGGTCTCGGAACTCTCATCATTTACTTTTGAACAAATCCTCTGGGAAGAGGGACTG
>DAOTAZ010000480.1:0-2383 GCA_035382965.1 Chitinispirillaceae bacterium
AAACCCATGGTATGCCGGCTTGGGCTGATACTGTTCATTAAACAGCAGTGCGTTTTGTCCCATTCTCCAGTATGCATTTGTATTGTCAGCTACACCCCAGAGACAGATCCAGTCTGCTCCTCCTGCGGCCGCAGCTTTGGCAAAGTTATAGTATTCTCTCTTTTGAGTAGTATCCATCTGGGCTGACCACTGCGGCTGCTTTGCCGGTGCAATCTGGTCAGTATCACCGTAATCGACCTCTGTGATATATACCTCCAGGCCAAGTTTCTTATATTCAGCTACTGCTGTGGTCAGTTTTGACCAGTCATAACTGCGATCAAGCCGGAAATGTCCCTGAAATCCTACTGCATCGATCGGAACTCCGGTATTTTTCAGGTGTTTGACTAGTTGATAAAATGCCCGTGCCTTAACAGAATTGTCCCAGAATTCGATATAGTAGTCACGTAATTCAAGTTTTGCCGAAGTTTTCGATCGTGCCGTCTGGAAGGCCTTGCGGATATACACCGGATGTTTATCGTATACTTTTGCACTCCCTGTGAGTCCCGATTGATCCGGTTCCCATCCAAGCTGCTGCCAGCGGCATTCAGACTCACTCGACCAGTACTTTCCATCCCAGGTAAACGCCTCGTTAACCACATTCCAGTAATCCACTTTCGAGGCATTATTATTTGTAGTGATCGCTTCGGTGATCCAACTGTTTAAAAGATCCTCAAGCTGCTCGTTTGTCCATGAACCTGAATTAAACCAATCGGGGAAATATGTCTCGGAACCACAGAGAAGATGAATGCAGGTTTTCTTCCCATTTTCTTTTGCCCAGTTTATAACCCTGTTCATATCACTCAAATTGTAAACTTTGGGATTCTGAGCTGTTCCGGTCCATGCTCCCCAGGCCGGATAAGCTGTTGTCTGTACAAGACCAAATTCACTCTTAATTGTATTTTGAACAGAGTTGGCACCTTTCCAGTTAAACAATCCTTCTTTTTCTGCACTGCCAACCTCAGCAGTAGCACCGATTAGAATGCGGGTATCATTAAGTACTGCCTCTGAAGATGATATCTGACCCGCAAGCAGCACTATAAGGCATAAAAGAAGTAAAACCGAAGAGAGACTAAACGAAAGAAACTTCGGTTTACGTTGATGTACCAGAAGAAAATCATTCTCCGCTTTTATCGCTTTATAATTCAGTGCTGCAAACATCCATACTCCTTTGATTGTGATTTCAACCATAAAAACCAGCCCTTTAGATTTTTTTCGTACACAGAAACAGGCAGGCGCTTTAAATATAGCGGTTCTGAGGGGGAGCAAGGAATAAAGAAAAATAGATTTATTAATTGAATTGTTATACTGTTATATTTAAGATTATATGAATTCACGAAGCACCCCTGTATTAACAGAAACTGTCCGGAAAATCCGCAGCATTATTGAAAAAGGTACTGATGAACGGCTGCCCTCAGTGAGAAATCTTGTCAGGCAGTGCTCTGTATCACCTGTAACAGTTATCAGAGCGATCGCGGTTTTAAAGAATGAGGGGATATTGGAGAGCCGATGGGGAAGTGGTCACTTTATCACAGGAAGAAAAATATCGGTTCCGGAACTGACAAATCAGAAAACAGACAGGGTAAAAAGAATAGTTCTGGAGTTGAAAAATGACATCAGTGAAGGAAAATATCCTACCCATCAACCTCTGCCCACAATCAAACAGTTGTCAGCACGTTATAACGCAAGTTATCCGTCAATTAAAAAAGCACTTGAGCTCTTATGCATTGAAAAAGTCATCAGGCGCAATGGTGTCCGGTATCACTTTTTTCCCAGCCGGATTAAATCAGGTCTCAAAGTCGCCATAGTTGCTTCCGGGCCGGGCCGGAACTCAATCAGAATAGAAACTGAGCGTGAACGTAATTTTTACCGTTTACTTTCCACTGCTGCAATGAACCACAATGTAGCCCTGGAAACGATATGCTGTAATGATTCTCTGGAGGAATTGCAGTTTTATACACCTGATGATTCCCCGATAGAAACGTTCCTGAAGAGTAAAGATATCTCCGGTATTATCCTCTCATCATACCATATGAAAGATTCAGCAGAATGTTTACGAAGATTACTTCAGTTCAATATCCCAATTTCTGCATGGGTGGAAGATCACAGGATTTTAAAGATGATCGACCGCTATAGTTCTAACCGGAAGAAACTGACTTTTTTTGACTCCAGCTACTCAACTCTCCCAGGTTATGAGGTCGGCAGGTATCTGATTGGAAAAGGACATAAAAATATCGCCTACATCTCGCCGTTTCATCAAAGCCCCTGGTCACAGAACAGGCTGAGCGGACTGAAGAAAGCAGCATTAAGTGGTACTGATATCAGAATATTCCCTTTTGTATGCACT
>DAOTAZ010000481.1:0-2375 GCA_035382965.1 Chitinispirillaceae bacterium
AGGTAATCCGCAGCCACAAATCATAATCCTCACAGGCCGGAAGAGACCCATCAAACCTGCCGACCTCCTCGAAAAGCGCCCTCTCCATCATAACCGAGGATGGAGTAATCATGCACCTCTCAAGACTCTCCCTGAACAGGTCACCCCCGGATTTTTCATGAGTAGCAGGCGGGTTCACCCTTTTTCCATTTCTGATCCAGATTTCCTTCGACTGCAAAATCCTTATCCCCGGATTCATCTCTATCCATTTTACCTGTTTTTCGAGCTTCCTGGGCATCCAGACATCATCCGAGTCCAGGAAAGCGACCCATTCACCCTCAGAAATATCCACTCCGCAGTTCCGGGCAATGGCTACTCCGGAATTAATAGGCAAACGCAGGAACTTGATCTTTCCAGAACTGAGCAGGTCCAGTTTTTCCACCCCATCGGTAGAACCATCATCAACAACTATCAGTTCAAAGTCTTTGAAAGTTTGATTGAGAACTGAGTTGATCGCTCTGGGGAGGAGATCTTTTCTGTTATGGACAGGAATAATGACGGAGATCAGCATGGTAGAAAAGATAAATCAGGAGGAGGGGTTATGGTTTAGTCTTGAGTCACGGAGTTACCTCTGGGGTGATTTAAGGACTTAGGGTTTATGCGTCACCTTTGAGGTGAGATAAGGATTTTTCCGATGGTCACTTTTTCGGTGATCACCCTGGAGGGTAAATTTGTTAACCATGTTTCTGTTATTAATGATGATATCAAGAAACGGAAAATGCCCTGGAGCAAGAGTAGCAACGTCCTTAATTCTCCTCCGGGGTGAAAGTATGAGCTCCCGAGGTCCTCATTTTTCAGGCTAAATCACAGTTTCACCTCTGAGGTGAAGCAACGACACTGTTTCCTGCAAAACATCCCAGAAAAATATTACCATTATTTATTTTACCCACTCATCAAAGTGTGATAAGGATTTTTTCGACAGTCATTTTTTCAGTACTCACCTGCGGATCATTTGTTAATCATGTTTCTGTTATTAATGATGATATCAAGAAACGGAAAAAGCCCTGGGTGAGAGTAGTAATGTCCTAAATTCTCCTCTGGGGTGAAAGTATGAGCTCCCAAGATCCTCATTTTTCAGGCTAAATCGCTGTTTGACCTCTGAAGTTAAAGTAACGATAAAAACGAACCTTTGTTTCCTGCAAAAAGTCCCAGAAAAATATTACTGTTATTTATCTAATCCACCCTGCTGCATGTAAATCCAATAATTTTCCGGCTCTCACCCCGGGAATTAATCATCGACTTAATTCATTAAATCACCGAATTACCTCGAAGGTGAATCTGTGACTTAAGCCGTTAAATCACAAATTCATCTCTGAGGTAAAAGTTCACTCCCCAGGTGAAGTATAAAAACAGCATCAATTCCTGATCTTCACACTGGCTGTTACAGGAAAATGATCCGATGGGTATCGCCCTTTATACGAGGAACGGATTATCTGGGCAGAAGTTACTTGTGTGATTGTATCGGCAAAAATGAAATCGATTTTGGGACCATACTGGTATCCCAGAAAAAGGTTAAATGTGCCACCGGAAGCTTTCGGGTATAGATGCCGGAAAGTATCTCTCATTGGAAAAGGACACATCTGTCCCTCATCACCAGGGACCTGGCCTTTTAAATAACGTATCAGAGGATTTTTTTCATTCACATTAAAATCACCCGTTACCAGAACAGGAAATTTGTGTTTGCGATTCATTATTCGCTCCAGAAGCATTTCTATGCTTTTTTGACGGGATTTCTGAGATTTGTGATCCAGATGAACATTGTATACATAAAACCGCAACCCGGTCTTTTTTTCCTTAAACAAAGCCCAGGTACAGATCCGCGGAAGATTGCTGCCCCAGGTTCTGCTTCCTGGTTTGTGTGGTTTTTCAGAAAACCAGAAAGTTCCGGAATCACAAATCCTAAACTTCCTGGAGTTGTACAGAATTGCAGCATACTCACCAGACTCTTTACCATCCTCCCGCCCTACTCCGACTTCTCCGAAGTGACCCAGATCAGCCCTGATCTCATCAAGCTGAAACCTGAGTGCTTCCTGTGTTCCTGCAATATCCGGTTTGTGAGAGCGAAAAATGTCACAGACCAGTTCGCGTCTGTTTTTCCAACTGTTCCTGCCATCTCTGGCAGTACCATAACGGATATTGAAGCTCATTATTTGGAGATCCAGAATGGGATCCTCTGAGTAGATATGGTTTGGAGTCATTACAGAGATGACGATTACCACTATTATAGATCTTAGCCCTGAGCCCCTCTGACTCATAGTTAATTATTCCGTCCTGAAAAGGAAAAAATTGTCTCTGAAAAATCAATTTTTACTTGAGAATGAGAGGTTTTTATGGCA
>DAOTAZ010000482.1:0-2351 GCA_035382965.1 Chitinispirillaceae bacterium
CGGTCCCTTCTCTCCCATCTCCTCTGAAAACCTTACTCCCATCCCCACCTTCAACTCATCGAAAGTCTTGTTTAAAAGACTGTTGGCATGAAAAAAGATCTCTCTTCCATCCACAGTTCTGATAAAGCCGGTCCTGTCGGCCTCAAATAATCTTTCTATTATGCCCTGAACCTGCTGGTAGGGATGAGTCTTTACATCACCGTTCATGATATCGATGAGCTGTTTCAGTTGCCGCTCCGCTGCATTGAATGCCCATCGTATTTCAGCTCCAAGATCCTGGTGCAGATCTGTTCTGGAGGGATCACGACTTACCACAATCTCATGTCCGGGAGGAACCTTCAGATCGATTCTTACTCTGTAAGGCTGGGAGTAGTGCTGATGTTTCTGCAGTTTTTCGACTACTACACGGCAACTGTTTATATGATCGCAGATTCTGTCAAGCTTTGCCGCTTTCTTTCTGATCAATTCCTCCATTTCATCGGTCTTCTCTACATCTCTGAATGTGATCTCTAATGGAACTTGCATAGCACACCAATCCATGGATAAGTGAAGAATCAGGCTATCTGGCCCATTTGCGAACAGACTCTATCAGCTAACCCGAATTATCGGGACCCGGATTTCGCAAAAGGCGCAGATAATTCAGTACCAAACTAATCAAAGAGAATCCGCTCTTTCCCCGGGATCTCAGTTCCTTCCTTTATTAACCGTCTCGCATCAGGAACTTTTCCCCAGACATCGCAGAGCATGATCCCTCTTACCCTGTGTTGCTCAAGATAGTACAGGACCCCTTTTTCAAAAGGCTTTTTCCAGTCGGCTTTTACCTCCAGTTCTGAATTCAGATCTCCTACAGCCTCATAACCAAACTCAAAGAGATCAGAGAAGAAAAAGGGCAGATGAGAGTAGGGACTCTCTGCTCCAGCCATGTTTCTGCCAACATATAGTCCCTGGTTAATGGCATTATCCCAGTGCTCTACCCGCATCTGTTTGTGAAGTGCAAGGTAGGGAAAACTGGCATTGTCACCTGCAGCAAAGATATCTGCATCGCTTGTCTGCAGATACTCATTCACCTCGATCCCGTTTTTTACTCTCAGACCCGCTTTGGAAGCAAGCTCTGTCTCCGGTCTCACTCCCAACCCTGCGATAACAAAATCAGTCTGGAATTCCAACCCATTACGGGTAATCACCCGCACTTTCTCCCCCTCTTCGGAGATAGACACAGGAACATCTTCGCTGTCTATCCTGATACCCCGCTCAGAGTACATATTGGTGAGAAAATCCGCCAGATCAGAAGGCATCACACGGTTACAGATCCTCTTCTCCGGGAAAATCATCTGCACTTTGACTTTGTTAAGCGCAAGAGACGCGGCGATCTCAGAGCCGATAAACCCTCCCCCTATTAGTACCACACTTTTTCCTTCCCCAAGGATACTTCGGGTGGTTTTGTAGTCATCAATAGTACGGAAATAGCAAACCTTCTTCAGGTCAGCTCCAGGGATACTAAGCTTTCGGGGCTGAGCCCCTGCAGCAAGGAGTAGTTTGTTGTACGAATACCTGGTACCATCATCGGTTGTAATTGTCTTCTTAGCAGGGTCCAGGTTTGTTACAGTGGTGTTAAGCCTGATCTCTACTTTAAGAGAGTCATAATAAGCCTGATCATGGACAATTATGTTTTCCAGTTTCTTTTTTCCGGTCCAGAGATCCTTTGAAAGGTAGGTTCGGTTGTAAGGAAGGTATGGTTCGTTTCCGATCATCAGGATCGAACCCTCCTTATCGATCTCTCTTATTCCCTTGGCAGCATGTGCTGCGGCTATCCCGGCACCGACAATAATGTAGTTGTACATTCTCTGCTCCTTAAAGGAAAAGAGGCGGTTTGGGCCGCCTTTGTTTTTTATCAGACAAGCGACACGGGAACCACCTCTTTAATGTTTCGGCACTATCTGCGGCGGAAAAGGCTGGTCATCCTGCCGGTGATTGCAGTACCACTGAAGAGGCCTGCTGTTCCTACCGTCAATAAGCCAATGAGAGTAAAAATGGCCTGAGGTTGATCGACCAGGGCAAGAATACCCATGATTATGGCGCCGATACCGAAGAGAAGCTGCAGTGATCCCGCTGCTCCCACAGCCTCCCTGGCCACCATCCGTGCCGTCTCATTCTCATAGCGGCTTGCAGCGATGTAGTTGAGTTCCTGAGTTGTGGAACTGCTTACTACCAGAGCACCACCAAAGACAATGACCGCAATTGCTAAAAGGAGCTGAGGCAGGATACCGAAGAGAGCCAGTACTCCTAAAACCACCCCTGCTATCCCTGCCAGAAACTCCGCAGTCAACCCGCCTCCTACTTCCGCCATATCG
>DAOTAZ010000483.1:0-2345 GCA_035382965.1 Chitinispirillaceae bacterium
TCTAAATATAGTTCATTCATTGCTGCGCGGTATCGAGGCTAAAACAGGCATAATTTCACCTCTGAGGTGATCTTGTGATTCTACCAGTTTAAATCTCTGTTTCATCCCGGAGATACCACCTTGTTTGATATTTTCATTCCGACTTAAAAACCTTGAGCTACGATTTCATCTCTGAGGAGAATCTGTGACATATTCTTAAGTCACTTTTTCACCCCAGAGCTAATTAAGCGATTTCTGGAAACAAAACCGTTTAATTTAATAATTCTGGTGGCAGATCCGTAATACTCACTACCAGCAATACCGGAGCTGATTTTTGGTAATGCTTATAGATACCGGTTGCAATGTATTATTTTCTTATTGGTTGATCCATGTGGAGGATATAATGCAAAACTCACTTAAAGGACTGATACTGGGAGCATTGGCATTACCGGCAATGCTTATATCCGCTCCGATGATTTCCATTGACAATGAGAATTATGATGCCGGGATAATTCATGAGGGAGAGATGAGTTCCCTCAAACATACTTTTAAGGTGAAGAATACCGGAGACAGTACACTGATTATAAAGCATGTAAAGCCTGGGTGAGGGTGCACAGTGGTCGGGTACGACTCGATCATCCTTCCCGGTCGGGAAGGCAAAATAACTCCGGAAGTCAAACTGAGCGGAATTCACAACGGACCTTTCAGGAAAAGTATCACCATTGTTTCGAACGCCAAGAACTCGCCAAATATGACCATTTCTCTTGGCGGAACGTTAAGGCAGGATATTTATACTCAACAGAGTTATATCTACCTGAGGTCAAATGATAATAAGCAATTGATAGGTGAAATCACTATAGTCACCAACAAGAAAGATCTGAAAGTGACTGAAGTAATGTTTAGGCCATTTTCATCTTCAGATGACAATGTTCCTGAATGGCAGAATTCGATGCCGATTTATGCCGGTTTCAGTTTGACTAAGGCAGGTGAACCAAAAGACGAATTTCAGGAGTATACTCTTTCGATTACTCTGCCTGATCCTCAAAAGGAAAGTAGAAGGGGAGGAAATCTTACCATAAAGACCAATCACCCCAAAAAGCGTGAAATGGTTGTAACTGTTCGCTAAGTTACATAAATTTATTTCTGCCCGGGGATAAGGATCACTATCCCCGGGTTCTTTTTTATATCTGGAGAATATCAATGAAATATGCTCATATTTTCGGTCCGGTCAGGTCCAGACGACTGGGAGTTTCACTGGGAATCGATATGGTCCCGGGTAAAATATGCACCCTGAACTGCGTTTATTGCGAATGCGGGGAAACGACCGAATTGACACTTGAGCGCAAGGAATATATTAGTTTTGATGAGCTTTCCAGGGAAATTACAGATTACCTTTCAGGAAATCCCGAACTGGATTATGTGACTTTCGGTGGAAGCGGTGAACCGACACTTAACACATCTCTTGGACCGCTTATCAGGTATATCAAGGAGAAGTTTCCCTCGTATAAAACCGCACTCCTTACAAACGGTACCCTGTTCCACCTTCCGGAGGTCAGAAAAGAGGTGATGCCTTGTGATATTGTGCTTCCATCACTGGATGCCATTTCGGACAAGGCGTTTTTATCCGTCAACAGGCCTCATCAGGGCCTCGATAACAGACGAATTATAGAGGGACTGATCTCCTTCTCACGTGAATACAAAGGAATCATCTGGGTGGAGGTATTCATTGTCCCGGGGGTTAATGATAATCCGGAAGAACTTGAGGCGTTCAAATCTGCTCTGCTTCAGATCAATCCTGCAAGGGTTCAGCTTAACAGTCTCGACAGGCCCGGAGCCTGCAAGTGGGTTTCTACGGCTGACAGCAGCAGTTTGTCTGAAATAGCAAAGTTCTTCTCTCCCCTACCGGTCGAAATCATCTCCAGGAAAAAGCAGGAAACACTCAAGGCAGAAAAAACTGATTCATCCACAGAGGAAACTGTCCTAAGCCTTCTCAGGCGTCGCCCCTCAACCCTCGAAGAGCTCTCCGGAATCACCGGTATAACAATCAACCGACTCTTATCAATACTTGAGGATCTGATTTCAAGAGAGCTTATCTCTGTTTACGATGTCAATGAAAGCACTTTCTACCGGAAAACAGAGAACAGTGATCAGATAACAAACTGATCTGAGAGTGATTTGGGAAACAACAAACGATCCTTTTTGTTATAGTTAATCCTTTGTTCCAGACGCTACTACTATAGCCTTTTTTGTTTGATGGGCCGTATAGGAATCCTTTCAACAATTTTTTCCAAAATATTTCTATTCAACAAACAACTCTTTAGCATGTACATGTTTTATCTAAGAGATGATTTATTGATTTGTGTTCT
>DAOTAZ010000484.1:0-2311 GCA_035382965.1 Chitinispirillaceae bacterium
ATCGTCAGATCCAATTTTATAAAAGAATCGTACGTTTTAGGTATCTATATTCCTTATGCTATCGCAATTCTTCCCACTTTCTACCTTTCCTCATCGTTTGTGATATTTATCGGCGCATTCTGGCCTGTATTTTTAAATGCCTCAGCAGGAGCAGCATCAACACCTTCCCGTTACATAGATAACTCCAGAATTCTCGGTTTGTCGCACTTCGATTATTTATGCAAGATCGTTCTGCCGTCATCACTGCCTCACATTTTCAATGGAATGACAATCGCTCTGGCTCTCTCATTTATTATGCTCACAGTAGCGGAACTTTTCGGAGCAACCGCCGGGTTGGGCAGATTTGTACAATATTATGCGGATTTTGCGGATTATAACCGGATGGTTGCAGGAATTATTTATACCGGATTTATCGCACTGTTATCAATGGAGTTGCTGGAGATTCTCAAGAGGAAACTTCTGTTCTGGAATAAATAGGGGATCTCAAAGTGGGGTTAAGATTGGAATCGGAAATAGAAATGATTGTCCAGATTTCGATATAGTTTTCGATACTGATACCGATGCCGATACCGACACCAGGTGGAAACAGCATTTCCGGGTTTAATGGATAAGGAGCAGTTGAATGGCAGATGTTAGCAAACGAACCAGTACCTTCACCGAATCTGTGATAAGGCGGATGACCCGTATCGCAAACCAGACAGGTGCGATAAACCTGTCACAAGGATTTCCGGATTTTGACCCGCCCGTTGAATTGCTTGATTCTCTTAAGGAAGTTGCACAAAAAGGACCGCATCAGTACGCGGTGACATGGGGAGCCCCGAATTTCAGAAAAGCATTGGCAGAAAAACAGCAGCGTTTCATGGGAATTCCAATCGATCCCGATTCCAATATAGTGGTTACCTGCGGAAGCACTGAAGCGATGATGGCAGCGATGATGGCTGTGACAAATCCGGGAGACAAGGTAATAGTTTTTTCCCCGTTCTACGAAAACTACGGAGCTGATGCGATCTTGACAGGAGCAACACCGGTCTATGTATCACTTCGTCCGCCATCATTTCAGTTTGATATCGATGAGCTGAAAAAAGCCTTTGAACAGCATCCTAAAGCGCTGATACTTTGCAATCCGGGAAATCCTGCAGGCAAAGTTTTTACACGTGAAGAGCTGCTTACAATAGCCATGTTAGCTGAAGAATACGATGTGTTTGTGATAACCGACGAGGTCTATGAGCACATCGTTTACGCACCATTTACACATACCTACTTCGCATCACTTCCCAATATGTTCAACCGGACAATATCATGCAGTTCATTGTCAAAAACCTACTCCATCACCGGATGGCGTCTTGGGTATATAATCGCGCCACCGGAAATTACCAATGCGGCCAGAAAGGTACATGACTTTCTGACTGTCGGAGCTGCGGCACCATTGCAGGAAGCTGCGGTGACCGCACTTCAATTCCCTGATTCTTATTACCGTGAACTGCAGGATCAATACACTGTCAAACGTTCATTTTTCCTTAAGCAGCTTGACAATGCAGGATTGAAATACATCTCTCCTCAGGGTGCCTACTATGTGATGGTGGATATCGGGGAATTCAATTTTGATGACGATGTTGAATTTTGCGAGTGGTTAGCCAGAGATACAGGTGTCGCGGCAGTCCCGGGATCAAGTTTCTTCCGGGAAAAAGTAACCAACTATATCCGGTTTCATTTTGCGAAAAAAGAGGAAACTTTAGCTGAAGCAGGTAAACGGCTGGCACTGATCCGTGAAAAAGCAGGGAAAAGAGTATGATTGAGATTGTCTGGCATGGAAGAGGAGGTCAGGGGGCATTTACAGCGGCCAGAATTCTGGGGCTGGCTGCCGCACTGTTTTCAGATACCGATACCTTTGCGCTTTCATTCCCCACATTTGGCCCGGAGCGCAGAGGCGCACCAGTACTGGGTTTTACCAAGATTGACAATTCACGGATCTCTGACCGGAGTGAAATCGAATCTGCCGATTTCCGTGTTTACCTTGATGACACGCTTCTTGACAATACTGCTGAACCGGGACTTAAAGACAACGGAACCATTCTGGTTAATTCATCGGGAGTTTTTTCCGGAGCAGGAAGCGGGATAAAAATAATAAGCATAGATGCCGCCAAGTTAGCAAGTGAAATCATTGGCTCACCGATTGTCAACACAGCGATGTTAGGAGCGCTTGCAGCGGTGTGGAAAGGGATATCCGTTGATTCACTTTCCAATGCCATAAAGCATGATTTGAAACCGTCTGTTACCGGAAAAAACATCAGACTCCTTAATGAAGCCTTTA
>DAOTAZ010000485.1:0-2282 GCA_035382965.1 Chitinispirillaceae bacterium
GGTCATTGGTTTTTTTTATTTGCTACTAAGGTTTGAAGACAGATACTAAGGTTTTGAGATAAAGGGATATTGATTAGATTCAGACAGGCATCAATAACTGGGTATATTTGTGATTTACCGGATAAAGATTCCTGAGGAGATCCGGTATATAATTGTCGTTTCTTCTTCCACCAGTAAAGGTTAAGAAGCCGAGGAATTTTCCCGACTTGTAAATGCTGACCGCTGGGAACTACTCTACGTCAACACGGAGGGGATAGACCAGGACCGGCGTCTTTGACGGGCTTGGGCGTAAGGGGAGACTTCCCCTGTAAAAATTCATAGAGATCAAGAATCCCCCGCTGGAAGCGCCCCCCTTATTAAGGGGGGATAAATGGGGGTTCCCTTCCCGACCTTTTTACATACCTTTTTCGGATTTTTAATAAGGTAATAAGGTTATGGTCATTGGTTTTTTTTATTTGCTACTAAGGTTTGAAGACAGATACTAAGGTTTTTGAGATAAAAGGACATTGATTAGGTTCAGATAATCATCAGAATTAATGTGAAAAAAATCTCATTTTCTTGATTTACATCAAGAAAGGTTTCCCGCGAAAAACGCATATTAAATAGTGAGAGGTGAAAGAAAAGGGAGGAAACGATGAAACGCAGCATTATCAGTATTGATCAGGAAAAGTGCAACGGATGCGGGTTGTGTATTCCGAATTGTCCCGAGGGGGCGATTCAGATAATCGACAACAAGGCAAGGCTGGTCAGCGATATCATGTGTGATGGTCTGGGGGCGTGTCTGGGACACTGTCCTCAGGGCGCTATCACTGTAGTCGAGAGAGAGGCTGAAACTTACGATGAGAGAAAAGTCATGGAAAATATAGTCAAGCAGGGCGAAAATACCATCGCTGCTCATCTGGAACACCTCAAAAGCCACAACCAGGAGCAGTATTACAATGAAGCGGTCGCTTTTCTGAAGGAAAACGGCCTGCCTGTTCCTGAAGCGGGCCCAGAGAAGAAAGAGACCCATGGCGGCGGATGTCCCGGCTCGAGGACGATCACTTTCCAGAACACTGCCAGCGGGGAAACCGCAGACAGCGAATCGTATTTGAGTCACTGGCCTGTACAATTGCATCTGATTTCGCCAAATGCTCCTCATTACAGGGGATCGGATCTTCTCCTGGCGGCGGATTGCACGGCTTTTGCAGCCGGAGGTTTCCACCGGGATTTTCTCAAGGGCAAAACCCTGGCAATAGCATGTCCTAAGCTTGATGAGGGGCAGGAGATATATTACGAAAAGATAAGGGCGCTGGTCGATGATGCGAAAATCAACACTTTGACAGTGGTTACGATGCAGGTGCCCTGCTGCGGAGGACTTCTCAATCTCGCGAAACAGGCAGTGATGGCGGCAGAGAGAAAAGTACCGGTAAAAAGTATCGTGATAAGTCTCAGAGGAGAAGTGCTTAAAGAGGAGTGGGTTTAAGAGTACAGGAGCACAGAATCTCTTTTTGAGGGATCAGGGGGCTCCGGGTTCTTGACAGTAAACAAACGCATTTGTCTGAAAAATCTGAAACAGAAGGAGGCAGGAGATGAGCACAAAGGGACCGGGAAAAGTTGATCCGCAGTTGATCGCAAAGCCATTCAAATATGCTGATCTTGTCAATTACAATCCGGGTGCTGTTGTAAGCCGCACAATTATCGACAGCAAAGAGGGAACGGTTACAGTGTTCGCGTTTGACGGAGGACAGAGGCTCAGTACCCACTCGGCTCCATTCGATGCACTCCTGGAGGTGATAGACGGTTACGGGGTGATAACCATCGAGGATACCGAGCACAGGGTTGAGACCGGGCAGCAGATTATCATGCCGGCAAACAAACCTCATGCGGTTGACGCGCCTGAGAAATTCAAGATGGTTCTGATTATGATCAGATCAGGACAACAATTATAGGGTTCATTAAACTTGTAAAGAGATGATAAGTGGGAGGTCTCCCCCTGTCTCCAGCCCGCAGAGGACTGCGGTCTTCCGCCACCCCCTCTGTGTTGACATAGTGCAGTACTCGGGTTACTGTTACAAGTCAGGTAAGATTTGCCGGCTTTTTAATCTTTACTGGTGGAAGAAGAGCCGATAATTGTATACCGGATAAGAGTCGGAACTGCCGATTTTTATGATTAAATTGATTGAGATGATTTCTGGATTCGAAGTAATGACGTGGAAAGAAAAGCGCTGCTTGTAATGAACATCTGTCACGTAGAAAGTCCTGCCCATGACGGTCTTCCGGCATGAATAATGATTCGTTAC
>DAOTAZ010000486.1:0-2281 GCA_035382965.1 Chitinispirillaceae bacterium
AACTAAGGATAAAGTCGATGTGATACTGTGCATTTACGCCGGAGATATCGAGCGTAAAAAGATGCGGGCTGATTTCGGGATTACCTATGATACCGATGCGCTGAAGCTCATTGATGATTTGAGAGAATGGGAGATAAACGTCTGCGGCGTAGTTATCACCCGTTACGAGCAGCAGCCCACGGCTACTCTCTTCAAAAACAAGCTTGAGCGCAGAGGCGTGCGGGTCTATACGCATCGGTTCACAAAAGGATACCCGGTGGATGTTGAGACGATTGTCAGTGATGAGGGCTATGGGGCAAATGCTTATATTGAATCATCAAAACCGTTGATCGTGGTGACAGGACCCGGTCCGGGCAGCGGTAAACTCGCGACATGTCTCTCCCAGCTCTACCATGACCGCAAGAGGAATATCGCGGCAGGATACGCCAAATTCGAGACTTTCCCTATCTGGAATCTCCCTCTGGATCATCCGGTAAATGTCGCCTACGAAGCGGCGACTGCTGATTTGCGCGATGTAAATATGATCGATTCTCATCACCTTGCGGCATACAATAAGATAACGGTCAATTACAACCGCGATGTTGAAGCATTTCCGCTCCTTCGCCGGATCATCGAGAAGATCACTGGCGAACCCTGTTTTTACAAATCCCCGACCGATATGGGAGTAAACAGGGCCGGTTTCGGAATTACAGATGACAATGTGGTGCGTGAGGCTGCCACACAGGAGGTAATCCGCAGGTATTTCCGCTACTCCTGCGAATACGCAATGGGACTGGTTGAAAAAGATACAGTAGAGAGAGCGGAACTTCTTATGCGCGGAATAGGAGCGAATCCGAATGACAGACGTGTTGTAGCCCCGGCACGCAAGGCCGCAGCAGAAGCCAGAGAACGCGGCAAAGGCTCGGAAGGCGTTTTCTGCGGAGCATCAATCGAACTGGCTGATGGCACAATTGTTACCGGAAAAAACTCCAACCTGCTCCATGCATCGGCGAGTCTCATTTTGAATGCAGCGAAACACCTTGCCGGAATCCCTGATAATCTTAAACTTCTGCCGTCAAATATCACAGAGACACTTTCACATTTTAAGCGCGATGTACTCAGGGGGAAAGAAGTAAGCCTGGACCTTGAGGAAACACTCATAGCCCTTAGCCTTTCAGGAATCTTCAATCCTGCCGCACAGGCTGCAATTGAAAAACTTGAACAGCTTCGCGGATGTGAGGTTCACATGACCCATATCCCGACACCGGGTGATGAAGCCGGACTCAGGAAACTTGGAGTGAACCTTACAAGTGATCCGGATTTCGCTACAAAGTGCCTCTTTATAGGGGAATAGAAGTTTCGATCAGATGATCGTTTTAATCCGGATAACAGTAAATCTCCACTGTTATCCGGAAATATAACCGCAGCCTTCTACCGTCTCTTTTCTCTGATTCATTCTATCTGCAGATTGTATTCCGCGAAATCCCAGTTGGCGAGATTGTTTACAATTGCAAGCACATGATCTTCACGTCTGTTCTGATAATCCAGATAATAGGCATGCTCCCAGACATCGATACCGAAAACCGGTTTCAGGTTATGAGCGATTGGATTATCGGCATTTGAGGTCTTGATAATTTTCATTTTTCCATTATCCATGACCACCCATCCGTAACCGCTTCCGAACTGAGCGACAGATGTGTTTATCAGCTCTTTCATAAAGTTGTCATAATTTCCAAAGGAAGAATTCAGGGCTTCGAGCATCTTCCCCTTTGGTGTCCCTCCTCCTTTGGGAGACAGACAGTTCCAGTAGAACCAGTGATTCCAGGCCTGAGCGGCATTGTTAAAGAGTTTTTGCTGATCTGGATTACCGGCGGTGCCCTTGATTATCTGTTCGAGGGTAGATTTTTCATACTGGGTACCTTTGATCAGCTCATTAGTGGTTGTTATGTATTTGCGGTGATGCTTATCGTGATGAAAAGAGAGGGTTTTTTCTGAAATGTGCGGCTCAAGATCTTTTGGATCGAACGGCAGAGGAGGCAGTTGGAAGGGAGGAGTGGATTGGATGATGTCGAGGCCTTTGGGTTCCATAGATAAGTTCCTCCTTTGGAGTTTAGGTTTGAGTTGCAGGGGAAAAGGGAGCAATTGGAGTGCCAGGATTTTTTACCTCAGAGGTTTTTTGGTTACTTAAGTGACAGTTTCAGAAATTTCGAGATCCGAAGAAGAACACGGGTTGTAGGGTGTTTCCCGAGGGATCGTCTAAACAGGGTGGCTGGTTTTGGGCTTCAAAAAGTGCCCATTTCTG
>DAOTAZ010000487.1:0-2258 GCA_035382965.1 Chitinispirillaceae bacterium
AAGCTCCTGGAGTATCGATAAAGGTTACAACCGGTACATTAAATGTTTCAGCTAACCTCATCAATCTCAATGCTTTACGATAACCCTCGGGCCTGGCCATACCAAAATTGCGTTCCACATTTTCTTCTACATTTTTACCTTTATTATGGCCGATCAGCATCACCTTTTCCTGATCCAGGAAGGCAAAGCCGCCAATCAAGGCACGATCATCACCAAAACAGCGATCACCGTGAAACTCCATAAAGCCGGTAAAGATGTTTTGAATGTAGTCCATCAATACGGGGCGACGGGGATGACGTGCAACCTGAACCGTCTGCCAGGGAGTCAGATTTTCATATATCTCTTTCTTCTGCTCAATCAGCTTTTGTTCCAATTCATAAAGCTGAGCAGAAAAATCCCCTTTATTCTCTGTACTTATGTTTTTAAGCTTCTCAACTGCCTTTTCCATCTCGGCAATCGGCTTTTCAAAATCAAGTTCACGTTCCATTTCAGATCCTTATCGGTTATAAAAAGAAAGGATTTTGTGGAGAGTCTCTTTGAGATCTTTCCTGTGAACAACCATGTCTACAAATCCATGATCGAGTAAAAATTCGGCAGTCTGGAACGAATCAGGCAGTTTCTGCTTGATTGTCTGCTCTATCACCCGTCTTCCTGCGAAACCGATCAAAGCTCCTGGTTCAGCAAGATTTATATCTCCTACGGTAGCGTAAGATGCTGAGACCCCACCGGTAGTAGGATCAGTCATTACAGAAATGTAGGGCAACTTCTTTTCATTCATCCGTGCTATGCCGGCACAGGTTTTAGCCATCTGCATAAGAGAAAGGATTCCCTCGTGCATCCTGGCTCCACCAGAAGCAGAAAAGACGATGTATGGGAGACGATGCTCACAGGCGTAATTTGCCGCAAGAAGGATCTTCTCCCCTGTGGCAGAGCCAAGACTCCCCCCCAGAAAGCGAAAATCCATTACTGCGATTACAGCCGATGTGCCGCATATCTTCCCTGTACCAGTTATCACTGCCTCATTCAATCCGGTTTTCTTTTTAGCCTGATCCACTTTCTCAGTGTAAGGCCCCTTCCCATCAACAAATGAAAGGGGATCAGATGGACAGATTGTCTCATTGAATTCCTTGAAGGTGCCGGAATCAAAGGTGATGCCGATTCTCTCGTAGGCAGTGAGTTTTCCATGCCAGTTGCACTTGGGACAAACGCTCATATTGTTCAGAAAATCCTGCTTGAAAATATGAGCATTGCACGACTGGCATTTGACCCAGATATCATCTGCCAATTTCTTCCGGGCTTCTCGCTCCGACTTGGTTTTAATAAACCAGGGCATTGTAAGCCTCCTGTAAATTCAGATAATAAATCACCTGAATTAGTAAAATTATGCTTTTTTCAGCCTTGACTCAAGAGCATCAAGCTCTTCCCAGAGTTTTTTGGGAAGCCTGCTGCCAAAAGTGGCATAATGCTCCTTAATAGATTCAACCTCTTTTAACCATTCCTGTGAATTGACCTCCAGCAATTCTCTGATATTGGATTCAGATATCTGCAATCCCTGCACATCGATATCATTCATTTGAGGAACATATCCAATGGGAGTTTCTACTGCATCTACCTCCCCCTCCAGACGCTGGAAAATCCATTTGAGCACACGGCTGTTATCGCCATAGCCAGGCCACAGCCATTTGCCATCTGATGATTTGCGGAACCAGTTAACATAGAAAATTCCAGGCAGCTTATCCGGACTCGATCTTTTACCCATATTGATCCAGTGCTGGAAGTAATCTCCCATGTGATATCCGCAGAAAGGAAGCATCGCGAAAGGATCACGACGGATTGTGCCAGCTTTTAAATCCAGAGCAGCAGCAGTAACTTCTGACCCAACAATCGATCCCATGAACACACCATGATCCCAGTTAAAGGCCTGATGAATCAGCGGGACTGTGCTTGGACGCCTTCCTCCAAAAAGGAACGCGCTGATGGGAACACCTTCTGGATCCTCCCATTCCGGAGCAATTGCCGGACATTGAAACGCCGGAGCAGTGAAACGAGCATTAGGATGAGCTGCGGGCTTGACTGCTGTTGCAGAATCCCATTCCATTCCGGTCCAGTCAATAAGCTTCCCGGGTGCATCATACCCTATCCCCTCCCACCAGACATCTCCATCAGATGTAAGAGCAACGTTGGTATATATAGTGTTCTTACCAATTGATTTCATCGCGTTAGGATTTGATGACATTGATGTTCCGGGGGCAACACCG
>DAOTAZ010000488.1:0-2254 GCA_035382965.1 Chitinispirillaceae bacterium
GAACCGTCAACGACGTTATCAGACCACATTGACGTGACTTTTCCGGTCACTTTCAGTCCGGGGGTGATATCTGTGCGTACTTTCTTGTCGTATTGTTCGATCATTTTCAGCAGTTGGTCTGATGCCTGATCGTTACCTGACTGCTCATCGAAAAAATCATCTCTTTCCTTGTTCATCTGGAAAACTCCTGAGATTGGCGCCCTGAGAAGAAGGCGTTCTGATGTGAAATTTTTGTCATTACAGAAAATAATTCAAGGCCTTGCAGAGCATGTATGCGAATAGTTGGGGGAAATATTGTTTTTGGGGGGAGGATTAATATTGGTGGCATTTGTAGCGTTGGCATAAATGCCACGGCTAGCCAGGGGAAGCCCTTTTCGGCGGCATGAATGCCGCCGCGATTCATGATAAGCCCGTTTGAAACAGGCTTATCCCACCCCGATTACATCGGGGTTCTCATAAATAGAGGCGTCATTAATGACACCGACCCTATGACACCACCCTATAATCCTGCGCCCTGAAAAGCTTCCCGCAGGTGTCGTCATCTAAAAGCACCGGTACCAGCGCACCAGGAATCACGGATTCCACCGGATTGGGAGCGTTTGGCCCTCCCAGATCGGTCCGGAGCCATCCCGGGTCCAGAAGATTCATCAGTACCCCTGTGCCGCTCAGATGCTTTGCCATGTCCATCACATATTTATCCAGCGCTGCCTTTGATGCGGCGTAGGGCATGAGCTGAGGCTCATCTTTGATTCCTGATGTCACATTGACAACACGGCCGAATCCTCTTTTAATCATAGATGGAATAATAAGGTTACAAAGAGTGATCGGGGCAATTGTATTAACAGTGAAACTCCTTATATAATCGGTCTCTTCAGTGATAAAATAGTCGGTACGGTACTGGGTCATGATTGCTGCGTTGTTGAAGAGAATATCGAGTCCGCCGGAAAGCTTTTCCGCCTCCCCGGCAAGTCTTCTGACTTCCTTTGTTTCGACAAGCTCAGCCTGTACCTGGAAGACCTTTACATTCCGGGAGGAGATCTCTTCAGCGAGTTTTTCAGTATGGGAAAGATCCCTGCTGTGGATAATAAGATTACATCCCTTTTCAGCAAGCGCAATTGACACCTGTTTTCCTACTCCTCTGCTCGCACCTGTGACAAGTGCCCATTTACCCTTGATATCAATCATTTTTTCTCCTTGAAGGCATTAATTGATCTTCTTCGCCGTAATTTTTCCAGTATTCATCCTTTATCAGTATTTTCCCGCCTTCCCACATCATCATCCCGCTTGATTTGAGATTCGCGAGGATACGGGAGAGGGTTTCCGGGGTGGCCCCTATCGCAGCGGCCATCTCTTTCTTTGACATTCCGGGAGTGATCTGATTTTTCATCCCGTATTGATCCTTAAGGAAAAGATAGAACCTGTGCTCCACTGAATGCGACTGAAAATGCATCAGACGCTCGGTCAGATAGCGCTGCTTGTGCATCAGAAGGACTATGAAGTCGTTCCTGAATAATTGATCATTGAGAAGACAGTGGAATTGATGTTTCGGGAGGGCAAAAACGGTGCTGTCCTTTACAGCAGTCGCGGTTACCGGATATTGATCCTTTTCAAAAAGAATCACTTCTCCGAAAACCTCTCCCGGATGAATCATCTTTACAACCACCTCTTTGGTATCAGGCCCGGATTTTACCAACTGGATACTCCCGTGCCCCATGAGATAGAGAGCAAAACCCTTGTCCCCCTCATGAAAAAGAGTCTCTCCCTTCTGAAGCCGCTTCGGGATAGCGATTTCAGCGAGCATCTTTTTGCTCCTCTCGGAAAGTCCTCCGAAAAGCTCGGTAAAATCCAGCATTCTGAGCATGTCCATGGTGTGTATGATTTACCTTTCGCTTTGATACGGTTCGGTTCGGGATAAGATAAGGTTTTAAACAAAATAATTCGGTTTTTGGGGTTGGAACATTATTGTTGAGTTTAGTGTAATGTAATAATAATGATATAGAATAAATATCAAAATAATTGATAGTGATATATAAAAAGCATCAAAAAAAGGCAGGGGCCGTATTCCTGGCCCCTAAAACCCCCGCTGAAGGGAACGAATCATTATCCATGCCGGAAGACCGTCATGGGGAGGAACTTGCTACGTGACAGTTGTTCATTACAGGCAATACTTTTGCATATATGTCATTCCTGTGTTAAGACTGGAAATGCCCCGAAAAAATGGACACGTGACTAAGCAATTTTCTTCCGTTTGACA
>DAOTAZ010000489.1:0-2234 GCA_035382965.1 Chitinispirillaceae bacterium
GATGGAGGCTCCAGGATCAGAACAAGGGAAGAGAATTGATCCTCAGGGAGGCTCTTTCAAAAAAAGAGGAAACAGGGCGATGCTCTGGCTGCAATCAGAGGATGGATCGATAGAACCGGTACCTGTACAGACCGGCATTTCTGATGGCTCCAGGACGGAAATTGTCAGCTCGAGAAACGGGAAAATCAAAGAGGGTGCGGTAATTGTTACTGGTCTTAAAACCGGAAAAGAACAGAAAGCGAAGAAATCAGTCTCACTTCTCCCTCAACCGTCCAGACCAAGGAGGTAGTCTCTGATAGTTGTAACAGTTGAGAATTTAAGAAAAACCTATCAGATGGGTGATGTGAAGGTTGAAGCACTCAGGGGAGTTTCTCTGACTATCGACAAAGGCGAATTCGTTGCGATAATGGGTGCTTCAGGGTCAGGAAAATCGACCCTGATGAACATTATCGGCTGTCTGGATAAACCAACCAGCGGCAGGTATTTTCTGCTTTCCAATGAAGCGGGAGTACTTGACAGGAAAAGCCTCGCCGCAATCCGAAACCGCCACATAGGGTTTGTATTTCAGAACTTCAATCTGATACCCCGGACAACAACTCTTGAAAACGTTGAGCTTCCCATCCATTACCGCCACGGGGTACCCTCATCCGAGGCCCGCAAAAGAGCAATTGCGGCACTGGAGAAGGTTGGCCTTGCAGAAAGGCTGCATCATGTTCCAAACCAGCTCTCCGGCGGTCAGCAGCAGAGAGTCGCAATCGCACGCGCACTTGTAAACGAACCGGAGCTTCTTCTTGCGGATGAACCTACCGGTGCTCTTGACTCTCATACATCAATTGAGATAATGGCCCTTTTTCAGGAGCTTAATGAACAGGGCAAAACAGTCATACTTGTAACCCATGAACCGGATATTGCGCAATACACAAAAAGAATAATCCGGATGCGTGACGGGCTTGTAATAAGTGATGAGCGCGTGGAGAATCCCAGAAACGCACGCAGTGACCTGGCTCAGTACAAACCTGAAATGGAGTAGAAATGGAGCTGACCCGCCTTTTTAAAACAGCAACGAAGAGTATACTTCGCAACCGGATGCGGTCGCTTCTGACGATGCTCGGGATAATAATCGGAGTGGCATCGGTAATTGACATGGTTGCTATCGGTAAAGGAGCACAGGTCCAGATCGAGGAGCAGATTTCATCTATGGGCACAAACATGGTGATGGTCTGGCCCGGAGGAGCAACAACCGGCGGACGTCACATGGGAGCAGGAAGCCGCCGCACTCTTACCCTCGAAGACGTAGAAAAGCTCAGAAAAGAAAGCACTTATCTCTCCCATGTCACTGCTGTGGCCAGGTCAAGCGGCCAGATTATCTCCTCCTACGGCAACTGGCAGTCAAGTGTCATGGGAGTTGAACCGTCATTTCTCTCTATCCGGGAGTGGAAACTTAAAAGCGGAGAGGAATTTACAGAACGGGACATCCGTTCATCTGCTAAAAAGGTGATACTGGGAAGCACCGTAGCAAAGGAGCTTTTCGGGGAGCAGGATCCTGTAGGTGAAAAAATCAGAATAAGAAATATCCCCTTTACTGTCATCGGTGTGCTGGAATCAAAGGGACAGAACGCAATGGGACAGGATCAGGATGATATAGTGCTTGCTCCTGTGACAACCGTGTTGAACCGCATGAGTGGTTCACGATGGATCAATCAGATAATGGCCAGTGTCATCGATATGACTTACATCAAAGAAGCACAGGAACAGATTGAGCTTCTTCTCCGCGAGAGCCATCGTCTCGAACCACACCAGGAGAACGATTTTTCTGTTCACAATCAAACCGAGATGATGGACAGGGCAACCGAAATGACCGGAGTTATGACAATGCTGCTTGGAGCCATAGCGGGTGTCTCGCTGATTGTGGGAGGAATCGGAATCATGAATATCATGCTGGTTTCAGTTACCGAGCGCACACGTGAGATCGGAATAAGAATGGCTATTGGGGCAAAGAGCTCCGACATTCTTCTGCAATTTCTGGTAGAATCTGTTGTATTAAGTGTTCTTGGCGGCCTCATCGGAACAATTATAGCAGTTACCCTTGCCTGGGCATCCAGTACATTCATCGGTTTACGTGCGGAAGTTGTACCCTCCACAATCGCACTTGCGTTTGCATTCTCTGCGGCTGTGGGAGTGTTTTTCGGATTTTATCCGGCCCGGAAGGCGTCGATGATGGACCCGATCGATGC
>DAOTAZ010000490.1:0-2227 GCA_035382965.1 Chitinispirillaceae bacterium
GCATTAAATACACCTGCACTATATACCAGTTTACACAAAAAATTCCGCACACCCATTACCATCGGTTTAAGTGATGAAATTATCAGCAAGAGCACAGGTCTTACCATTAAGCAAGTACAAGAGCTGCGGAAAAATCCTCAATGAATCAGTGGTTTATTCTTTAATTTCCCCACGGGCAGACTTATTTTCTATACCTGACTCGTGCACCTCTTCTCAGAATCCGGTTTATCCGGGTACACAACCGGAGGAAACTATGAACCTGGCTACTCTCTTCACCCTGTCCCGGGTGATCATTGCTCCCATCTTCGCCTATGTATTCATTGTCGGCTACAGAATACACTCCCCTGCCTGGATCTGGGTAGCTGTCGCTCTCGCCGGACTTATTGAGATCTCCGACCTTTTCGACGGAAGAATCGCACGGGCAAGAAATGAGGTAACAGATTTCGGAAAAGTCTTCGACCCGGTCGCAGATAGCGTCTCCCGTCAAACCGTCTTCATCTCATTCATGGTCTCCGGAATCATCCCACTCTGGATGTACCTTATCTTTTTCTACAGGGATGCCTTCATGCAACTGCTCAGAATAATCTGCGCATCGAACGGAATCGTGCTCGCAGCCCGCAAATCCGGAAAAACCAAAGCTGTCCTGCAGGGAATAGGAGCCTTCGGTGTTTTAGCGGTAGTGCTGATGCAGTTTTATTCTGTAAAATGGATGCCACTTGAGATCGCCGGATATAATACCGGCTTCTGGGTACTTCTGTTGCCTGCTGTCTTTACCTTACTTTCGGTAATCGACTATATAATTCCCAACAGAGCCCTGATCAAAAAAATGCTCAGGCCCTGAATCTTTAAGCGATCCCGCACGCAGCCATCAGTTCCACGGGGCTCACCGATGCGGTGCCAAGCTCTGCAACTGTCAATCCAGCGGCATGGTTTGCCAGAAATGCCGCCTCGATCGGTGTTGCACCGCTTGTCACAGCAGCAGAAAACACACTGATAACCGTATCCCCGGCCCCTGTCACATCAAATACTTTCCTGGCCATAGTAGGAAGATGCCTGAATACTCTCCCGCTGCTCTCAAACAAGGCCATCCCACGCTCACTGAGAGTAATAAGCAGGTACGGAAGAGACAAATTGTCAACTATCTTCCACCCCAAATCCCTGATTTCCTCATCGGAACAATTCCGGTAAGGAACACCCAGCATCGCATGTGCCTCCCTGAGATTTGGAGTAACCACTGTCACACCCTTGTACAGATCAAAATGTCGCTCCTTTGGATCTATGGCTACGAAGTGCTTCGATTTAGAACATTTTTCTATAATTTGCCCTAAGAAAGGAAGAGATATAACCCCTTTTCCATAATCCGAGATAATAGTCCCCTGGCATCGGTCAAAGAGTCCCTGGTAGCTCTCCCAAAGCTTCCCACTCTCATCACTGCTCAGATCCTTCACCAATTCCCGGTCAGCCCTCACAACCTGCTGATTACGGGCAAGGATCCTTGTTTTTATGGTAGTAGGACGGGCACTGGAAAAGATTATACCCTCTGAACCGCACCCGATCTTCTCCAGGCTCCCCTTTAGATACATCCCGTTTTCATCGTTACCGCAAACCGATACCAGCACCGGCTTTATCCCAAGCCTGGAAAGGTTCTGAACCACATTGGCAGCCCCGCCCAGCCCGCGGCTGACCGATTCAACCTCCACGACAGGAACAGGCGCCTCAGGAGAGATCCTCTTTACATCACCCCAGAGATACTCATCAATCATCACATCACCAACTACAATCAACGATGTGTTACGGAAATTTTCAATTACCTTCTTTAAGCGATCAGGAGAAATCTGCAGGTCCTGCATCAGAAAACCTTTCCGAAAATCAGAAAATTGAAGAATTTAAGGTACGGATTGAAAATCGGATTCATGATACTGCTGAATATGGGCAAATGAAGCCCCCACTCTGCGATTAGAAGCACCATGAAAAGCATGGGAAGATACCTGCTTTTCTGAATATACCCAGGAATCCAGGAATCGGGCAGAAGGCCCAGAAGAATCTTGGAGCCATCAAGAGGAGGAACAGGTATAAGATTGAAAAAAGATATGCCTATATTTAAAAGAAAGCACAAATATAGAAAATCTCTGGTATGACCATTGAGAAGCAGTGATGGCCAGAAGGTGCCCAGAATACGGATCGTGTAGCCTATAATCAGTGCCATGATCACGTTTGACAGGGGACC
>DAOTAZ010000491.1:0-2207 GCA_035382965.1 Chitinispirillaceae bacterium
GTCTAACCCAAAGCACAAGGAGTCACCCAGTGAATAAATGGATTATAGCATTCCTTGTAGCAGCCCTTTTATCAGTAGCCGGTTGTTCGCACAATCCCGCACTGGCAGGAGGAGGTCTGGATACAGAATCCAGCGGAGGGAAACTCACTGGTAAAGTAATGATCTCTGAGAACCAGCCAGGTTCATTCTCCAGGATCGATCTTATCCCGCAGGACTTCTCCCCTTTCTCATCCTGCACTCTTCTGACCGTGGCAGCGGATTCATCCGGAGTCTACCACTTCGAAGACATCGATTCAGGATACTATAATATTGAAGCCTACGATCCCTCAAGCGGGAAGAGACTGCTTCGGCTCAGTATCAGAATAGATCTATCAGACAGCATCACGCTTGATCCCGACACACTGAAAGATCCATCGGGAATAATGGTACCCGGCAGCTTTCTGCCCGGTGAAGGAACCGTTTACATTCCGGGAACACGGATATCAAGAGCAGTAGATCCCGGTTCATCTTTTACAAATATCGACTCTGTACCATCCGGCAGCCTCCCGCCGCTTCTGTTCACCAGTTCATCCGGAACTGAATCAGTCAAATTGACAGACAGCATAAAGGTAAAGCCCGGCGATTACTTGATCATCGACACCCAGCAAACATTTCCATATTCAAGCCTGATTTTGATCAACACCGATCAAATGCAGAATATCAGCAATATCAGCGGAATACCCCTGCTTGTGAGATTTACGTCAGATAATTTCATCTTCAGTCAGGTATTAACCAGTGGAAGAGATATCCGGTTCTTTGCTCCGGATGGATCACCTCTTTACTACGAACACGAACGGTGGGATTCACAGAATGAGATCGGTGAAACCTGGATCCGTATAGACAAGCCGCTTTCCTCCTTACAATTCATAATCATGCGATGGGGAAACGGTGATGATGAAAACCAGTCCAGTCCGGCACAGGTGTTCGATACGTCACTGGGTTTTCGCGGGGTCTGGCATCTGGTCGGGGAAAAAGACGGAGTTAGAAACCATGATTTATACAAAGATGCCACTTTTATTCAGGGTCACGGTGATGATTTCGTTCGCGCCAGAGGACAGGAGGGAGTAATCGGGCCGGGAAGACAGTTTAACGGCACCAATGACTACATCTGCATACCTGATCACCCCTCTTACCATTTCGGGAATGGTCCGTTTACAATCTCACTCTGGTTTAAAATTACCGAGGTTCAGCGCAACGATCTTTTTGTGCTGAATTTCAGTCCTGACAACAGCAAGATAGGAATCTCCTCAGGCTCTGACGGAACAGTTTTCGCCTGGACATCGGAAAACGGTATACTCGACACTGTATGCATCTCCTCTCCTCTGTCTCCCGATCTCTGGTACTCGCTTTCCCTGGTAAGAGATGAGTTTGGGACAGCGAAACTCTACATTGACGGTGAAGAGGCGGATGAAGGCCCCTTAAACATCGACATATCGAGTTCCACATCAGGCATGGGAATAATTCTCGGAGCAGATCTCTCCGCAGACTCCACTGCCATCAACCCGCTTGGGGGTTATCTCGACGAAGTGCGAATCGAGTCTCAGGCCAGAACACAGGAATATATAAAGGTTGATTTTCTGAATCAGAAAATTGACGGAACGGTCACTGTGCTGAAGCGGTAAGAAGGGCCACCTCCTGGTGGCCCATTACTCCTGAAATCACATAAACAGTACTACATCGGCAGGTTCGAGCATGAATGCTTTGGGCACTGGCTCCTCTGCAGGTTTTGATGCCGTAAGTGTGATGGCTTTGGAGCAATTTTTTATATCCGGAGGAATCATCCACTCCTCGATAGTTGTCTCACCTGTAAGATTCTTATTAACACATACACAAACCGGCTTATTGCCTGAATCCGAATCTTTCCTCAGAAAAAGGAAAGGCTGGTTGTAGTCACAGAGAGTTCTCCATGTACCTTCCTCACCCAGTACAGGGATTTTCATTTTAAGATCATTAATTATCCTGATCCATTGAGTAAGGTCCCATTGCGGCTTGTCAACATGTTCAGGACTGCCCTTCACTACATCCATTCTGGTCTTGGCTCCGTACTCAAAACCCATGGTCATCATAAGCCCTTTTGAGAAAAGCGCCTCAAAAGCGTACCTTCCTTTTTGTGCCTCAATTGTTCCCGGATACTCGCTCGCAAGCCGATCTGTATCGTGAGATTCAGG
>DAOTAZ010000492.1:0-2195 GCA_035382965.1 Chitinispirillaceae bacterium
CTCATTTATTGCCACAATTGTCAACTGTCCGAGAGAATCATTGCGATATGCAGTGACATATACTCCATTTGATGGGTTGTGATTTGCTGTAACCCGGTAGGAGCCCGGTCTCACAAACCGGCTGTAGTTGCCCATCACATAACCGCGCTGTATCACATGCCCCCTCATCACCAGCCCGTTTGATGCAGTTCCGTTTACCCCATCCGCCGGAATAATCCACCATGTGTGGTAAGCGCTGACAGGACCATTTACAATCTGACCATGCATCTGTTTTGCAATTGCAATACCGGGAGTCATCGATTCATCACCAGCAAACTGATCGAAGCCATACTCTGTCTGCCAGAGTTCTTTACCTTTTTCTCTTACCAGATTATAGGGGAAACCCCTTGAAGCAGTTGGTTCATCACCGTAAGAGTGTGTTGCAATTACATCACAGTATTTCATTGCATTTGGACTGTTTAACAAGGCATCACCGTAGGGCTTGAGCGATCCCCAGTTAATGACTTCAGGCGCTATTATCCTGGTTTTTAATCCTGCTCTTTCAAGTGATGGCCCAAGGTAATCCCCTACAAAGGTTGCAAGCTGTTCAGGGGTATACCTGCAGGATTCATAATCAGCCGTCCAGTTAGGCTCATTCTGCGCCGAAATCCATTTCAGGTCGACTCCCTGAGACTGAAGGTTTTTTACATAGTTTACAAGCCGGTCTGCCCAGTCCTGGTAACGCGACGGCAGAAGACTTCCGCCATTATTTACGTTGTTATTATCCTTCCACTCAGCCGGTGGTGACCATGGAGCAGCCCAGATAGAGGCACCCAGTGCCTGGGCTTTTTTGGCAATATTTATCTCACCCTGCCCGGTTGTCCCGTTGGGAGCTATCCTCATCCGCATCAGTGTCAACCCGCACCCATCTGTGGGTGAGAAAAGATCGTTTATCAGATTATCGGCCAATCCCCCGGCCCATGCCGTCGATCCCCCGAAACCGGTCATCTTCTGCTGGACATCCTCGAACTGCACGGTACAATCACCTGCAGATAATTGAGATGCCAATCCAGTGGAAAAAACCGTCAACCCAACGAAAATCAAGCGTTTAAACATCGACTTTGTTCCCATAAGAATCCCTGTTTATAGTGTTATATTTTAATAATTTAAGGATAAACAGCCCAGATGCGGTGAATAACCGAGGATGGAGGATAAAAAGTGTTCTATAAACTGGAACAGTGAGCCCTGAAGGGGTGATATTTGGTAACCAGGATTAAAGGCCCGGGTATGTGAAAAGGAGAGAATTTCAGAAGTGACTTTTAAATTTGGGCTGTCGGGAACTATTCCGGGATCCGAAGATCCCGGAAAAATGCATACAATAAGGGTATACCGTAAACCCAATCAATTCCGATGCAGGAATCTGGTACTGCTGAGTATTTTCCCCTCTGCTCTTATTCCGGCAACATAGATTCCAGAAGGTACCGAGGAGAGGTCATAAGTCCAGGTATTTTCTGAAACGGATTGCAGATTTCCGCTTTTAACAACATTTCCCTTCAAATCAAATAAATCAACAGACAAGCGGACACCGGGAACCGGGCCATACTTGATTCCAAGTGAGCCGTTTGCATAAGCGACTCTCGGTTTTAATCTGATCCTGCGGTTCCCTGAAGCAATCATATTTCCGGTAGCTTGCTGGATTGAGATATTGTCAAGGTACACCGTCCCTGTCGACGCGCCAAAATTAAACCCGAGCCGTCCGCTTGAATCGGTAGGATGCTCCATTTTAAAAGTAAAGGAATAGGTTGTCTTTGTCGTGGTCAGATCGAATGTTTCAAGCGCTTTGAGGTAGCTTGTCCATGGACTCTTCTCCATCTCCACATTTACTTCCAGGGTTCTCTCCGATGCCGCATAGGCATCAAAAGATACCCTGTAGTACTTTCCCTGCTGAAGAATAAGCCCGGCCTGTACAAGCTGAATATCGTGATTATTTTCTCCTAGACTCGAAATTATTGCCCTGTATTCACCATCTATCACATCACCTGTGGCACTTCCTCCCCAGACATTGAGTGTCCATCCGATCTTTCCGGCATCAAATTTACCATTATATACCGTATCCCTGTGATCAGGAACAGCGACTCCGTCAAAAGCCACACCATCGAATGGCACAACAATAACCTTGCTGTTATGGTCGTCATTACCCTGGTCACGCTCTTTTT
>DAOTAZ010000493.1:0-2189 GCA_035382965.1 Chitinispirillaceae bacterium
AACGGCGAGAAAACAGGTACGCCGGACAAGGATAACTGAAATGAGTATCCGGATTGTTCTGAATGGTACTCCACAGGACGTTACAGCCGGAATGTCTGTTCTTGATTTTCTTCAGAGCCGCTCTATAGATCCCTCTCACGTTGTAGTGGAAGTAAACAGATCGATTATTAATCGTGACGAGTTCGAAAATTGCAGGTTTAAGGATAATGACACGGTAGAGATCCTGCGTTTTGTGGGCGGAGGATAAAAATGAAAGATGAACTGGTGATCGCAGGTATCCCTGTGCGTTCCCGTCTAATAACAGGCTCCGGAAAATACAGAGATGAGAGTATAATAAAAGATGTCCTGGAGGCAGCACAGTGTGATATCATTACAATTGCCCTGCGCCGCATAGACTTTGACAATCCTTCGGAAAATATCCTGAAAAATGTTCCTTCCGGTAAGCATCTGCTGCCCAATACATCCGGTGCCCGTACTGCAGAGGAGGCTGTCAGAATTGCACGTCTGGCACGCGCGATGGGGTGTGGAAACTGGATAAAGATAGAAGTGATAAACGATCAGAAGTACCTGCTTCCTGATAACCATGAGACAATCCTTGCTACAGAAGCTCTTTCAAAAGAGGGTTTTGTGGTTTTCCCCTACATGACACCTGATCTCTCAGCAGCCCGCAGGATGGTTGATGCAGGGGCTGCGGCAGTGATGCCTCTGGGGGCACCGATCGGCAGCAACCGGGGTTTGCAGACAAGGGAACTTCTGGAGATAATGATATCTGAAATTGACATACCGGTAATAGTGGATGCCGGAATCGGAAAACCCTCACATGCTGCCGAGGCGATGGAGATGGGGGCAGATGCGGTTCTTCTGAACACAGCGATTGCGTCGAGTGATGATCCGGTTTCTATGGCCAGGGCATTCAGACTCGCAGTGGAGGCGGGGAGGACTGCGTATCTGGCGGGTATGCCCGGAGAATCAAAGACTGCCCGTGCATCTTCTCCTCTAACCGGTTTTCTTGACAGTTGACAGGCCTAAAGATGTCCTTTACTGAGATTATTGCAAAGTACGATAACTTCGATTTCAATTCCTGGTGTGAAAAGATTACCGAACAAAAAGTCAAAAATATCCTTTCGGCAAATCATCTCTCGGAACTCGATTTTCTGGCTCTGCTCTCTCCTGCAGCAGCAGGGTATCTGGAGGAGATGGCTGTAAAGGCAAGGGAGCTTACGCTCAAGCGTTTCGGCTGTACAGTGATAATCTTTACTCCGCTCTATATCTCGAATTACTGCTGCAATACCTGCCCTTACTGCTCTTTTGCCGGGCAGCACCGGATAAAGCGAAGACATCTTTCCATAGATGAAGTAAGAACTGAAGCAGAGGCAATAGCTGATCTGGGAATCCGCCACATACTGCTTCTTACCGGAGAATCGAGGGAAATGGCTTCAATTGAATATCTTGAAGCAGCGGTAAATGTACTTAGAGGAAAGTTTTCCTCCATAGGTATAGAAGTCTACCCCTTGACAGAGCAGGAATACGGCAGAGTTATCGATGCTGGTGTAGACGGGCTCACTATTTATCAGGAGACATATAATATTCCCCGTTATAAAGAGCTTCACAAAAGAGGCCCGAAGAGTGATTACGAGTTCCGGCTCCTTGCTCCTGAACGTGCCTGCAGACAGGGTATTCGGCAGGTGACTGTGGGTGCCCTTCTGGGACTCTATGACTGGTGTTCAGAGGCTTTCTTTACGGGACTTCATGCAGCCTATTTACAAAAGCAATTCCCCTCGGTTGAGGTTTCTGTCTCCTTCCCCCGTCTTCGTCCACTGGCAGGAGAATTTGAAGTAAAATATCCGGTAGATGACCGCAGGTTTGTGCAGATAATGACGGCTACCCGTATTTTTCTCAATTCTGCCGGAATTACCTTGTCAACCCGGGAATCACGTGAGTTCCGTAACGCGGTTCTTCCATTGGGAGTCACAAAGATGTCCGCAGGGACTTCGACTGCTGTGGGAGGACATACCGAGAACCCATCTACTACCCAGTTTGAGATTGCTGACAGCAGGGGAGTGGAGCAGATGAGGAGGGACTTGCAGAGAATGGGATATCAGGCGGTGATGCATGACTGGAACAGGAGATATTTGGAGGTGGAATTGCCCCGAAAAAATGGACACGTGACTAAGCAATTTTCTTCCGTT
>DAOTAZ010000494.1:0-2149 GCA_035382965.1 Chitinispirillaceae bacterium
CCAGGATAGTCACCTGTAGCAGTCCGATGGCTACCGATGATGAACTCCGATAGCATCCACCGAAAACTGATGAGGGATACTTGGCGATAAAAGGAAAAAGATAGTCCGTCCCCACTATTTAAGCGCTTATAAAAGTAAAAGTAAAAAAGTAGTCCGTCCCTTTGCGACTACCTGATTGGGATGATTATGATGATCAGGAAATATGAATAAGGTAAATCAGATAAATCAGCTTAATCATAGTTCAAGACCTATCTTTTTCAGTGGTACCCCTTCCGACTTGCCTCCCCCTACCCCCTATTTATATACTCAAAGTACAATGACTCTATCTCCTGAAACTCAATCGCTCATAAACAGCCTCTCTCCTGGCGAACCTTTTCTGGCTGGAGCACAGAAACTTGCCGCTTTCTTCCGGAAAAGCGAAGAAACCTGCAATCCCGCTCAGATAATGCGTGAAATACTGGACAGGGCTGATTTAAAATTAACTGAGTACTGCATCTTCTCCTTCCTTGAAATTACCAGATCTGATATCGACCTTATGAACAGCGCCCTGCGCTTTAAACAACTGGAACGGCTTATCAGACGCCGTACCATGTTCCCGGATACTCTGTCTGATAAGGAAAACGGAATTCTTGATAGATTAACAGGAGAGATTCCGCTGCGCTATGCGGAAGATATCGATGTAGTACGCAAAGTCACCAGAAAGTGGAGTGAAGCACTTTTCTCCGGGAAAAATATACCTGATGAAGACAGGAAAGAGCTGGCTTTACTCCTAAGATGTGAATCCGAGTCACTGAAAGCACATCTGGAAATACTCTCGGACAATGTTAACTCCTACAACATGAAAGCAATCGGACGGCTGCTTCCTTACCTGACCATAGGCGAAGAGCACGCAAAAAGCATCGATGAACTGGCAGTGGTGCTTGAAGAAAATAAACCTCTTGGTGAGCCGGTCTCTGCTTTCGAATTAGAGATGAAAGATGATGGGTTTACAAAATGGTTCAAAAAACTATCTCAGGACAGCACACTTTCTGTTTTCACCGATTTATTGTCACTTCAAAGACATCTCCTCATCCCTGTCCGCAGGCTTACTGCCATAGCCACTATCTGCAGGGGACTTCAGGATAACGACACCGGTCCTGCTTTGTGGATATTACAGGCACTGAAAAGCTGTACACGTGAAGGCTTCAGAATCGAGGCCGGAGACAATCTGCCGAAAGTATCGAAACACCTTGCAAACTGCGGAATCCGGATCTCAGACGACACATTGGCAGGTGATTTCAGCAGCGCCTCTCTGACCGGATTAATCGGTACCGACATGCTTACCCGTCAACTGGGCACAGAAACTGAACCATCTGTGGCAGATCTTGTCAAAAGCTGTTTGAATAACGATGCTCTTCTGTGCAGACTTCTTGATAACCCAAAAGTCTACAATACCCCGGGACTTGTTGAGAGAATCGTCAATACATCACGGTCTCTGTTTGTACTTACCAAGATCGCAAGAAGCCGGGAACTGTGTACAGGTCCGGCAAACAGAGGAGTTCCACTTGCGCTCCTTAAAAACCCCACAAATATCCCCATTTCCCTTTTACGCACATTGATCAATCCCTGGTATGTCTCTCTGTCAGATATGAAAGATTTACTTCGATACCCCTTCGGTATCAGAAGCGAGGTCTATTCTGAAGTAAAGGCGTATGTTGAGAGAAGAAGGTGATTGCCATTTACTATTACAATCAATCCCACCGTGAAATTACAGGTAATACCATCTGTATGTTATACAAGTAAAAGGAAAACACTCAGATTCTTTGATGTTAAAGCGGGGTTCCTGCTTTCGCAGGAACGACAGAAGGTAATACTGTACACATTAATAGACTATGTCAATCAAGGGAAAATTGACACATACAAGCAGGCCATCGTCATTCAAAGTGAAATGGTGCATGTAAGTAAGCTATGTCACTCAATACCAACTTATTCAACCCTGTATACCGCAAACCCATACCCCGGAATCCTGTACTGAACCCCCTTCTCTATCCTCTCAGGCAGCAGTGTCCCGGGACCGGCAAACCTCTCCTCTGCAGCATCGATCAGCCTCTTCCCATTATAACCGATCATCCCTTCCTCTATACTCTGCTGTTCACCACTGAAATTCATC
>DAOTAZ010000495.1:0-2148 GCA_035382965.1 Chitinispirillaceae bacterium
GCTTTTCCGGATCCAAACGCCCCGTAGACGAAGTTGTTCTTATTGTCGGGATTTCCCATCAGGCAGTTACTTGCGCACCAGTAAACCTTTGGTGTAGGTGCGTTAATATCCAGACGACCTCCGGAAAAGGGAGCTCCGAAAAGCTTACCATCTGACGACCTCATAAAACCCTCTGTTCCGACATCAGGGTAATGGCACTGCCACAGGTTTACATTTCCATGCCCCCCTGTTATGATACAGTCCACAGGCCCTGTAATTGTCCCCTCCCCGGCAATACTGATATTCAGTGAACCGGCATTGAGCCATTTACTCACAAGTACTATCCGGTCGCTTTCATTATCGGGACGTTTATTTACAGTGTATACCTTTCCCCGGTTTTCCGGAAACAGGTAGTCGGTTCTTGTGTAAGAATCACAGGTCATTCCTATTGCCTGGTAAAAACGTCTTATCGGCGGCTCATAGGAGAGATTATTACTTGCAGCAAGCACAGTTCTGATCAGCAGAGTATCTGATATGGCTCTAAGTGCCGCAGATGCGTCAGGACCAGTAATTATCCCCCATACAGCATCACCATAGGGATCTTCATCCAGTTGACGGCTCAAGCGGCTTACTGTAACTATAAATGAGGAGTTGCACTCTATGACCGGACGGGCTATATAGCCTATGTAATCGGGTTTGAATTTTGAAAGAGCATCCTTCGCTTCAGTTACCGATGATACCCAGGTAAAAAGCCCGGCCTTGTGCTTTCTGACCAACGAATCAGCTACAGCTTTCCACCCTGGTTCAGAATATGCTCCGGAACTGATTACTGCCGCATACCTGTAATTCTTAGTCTCTGCTGTGATTGCAACAGAAAAAAAGACAACAGCCGTTAAGAAAAGATTAATTTTTAACGGCAGCCTGCGGGATTTCTGGTTTTCTGCGAACATGGTTACCCCTATGATCCGGTTTTGATCGAAGGTGGATCTCTGTCATGCCGGTTTATTTATAAATTAATACAGGAAAGCAGTGTCAGGTTAAATAGTGTGATCAGTTCTTTTTCGGCTTCAACGCCTCAATTCCTGACTTGGTAAGATATTCCTCAATGTCTGTTTCTATCACCAATGTCTTGCAGGATTATTCCAAAATTAAAAAGAAGAAATTACCCGTCAGTTATTACTCTCTGCCAGGTTTACAACATCGGTGTCGTAACATGTACCTTCCCATACCCTGTCCCCCAGGCCCCTGCCCATCATTCTCTCGATACAGTACCCGGCGTGCCTCAATCCCAGTCTTAAAGCCCTCAGTATCCCTGTGAGATTTTCAAGTGTCATCTTCAGTAAAAACCGCTCTGTACATATAAGCCTTTTACTGAAAAGGATAAGAAGGATCAGCATCAACCTGACAGGGCCAAGCTGCTTCTGAAATAAAACAGGAATATCTCCGGGTTCAAAAATCAAAAAGTTACCAGGTTTTCTTGCAGTCTTTGTCCAGAAAAAACTCTTTTTGATGATACCTCTTTCCCTGCACTCTTTTTCAAGTCTGGTACCAGGATAAATTCTCATACCCACAGTCACTGCAAAAAAATCTATGCGATCCCTGTTCTTCTCAATAAAGCCGATATCATCCAGACACTCCTTAAACGTTTGATTCAAATGACCAAATGTAAAAAACACCTTGGAGCGGATATCAAGTTTTTTACAGATCGATAAAACATCCAGAACCTGTTCCGACGTGATACCTTTAGCAATATGTCTCAGATGGGATTGATTCGCTGTTTCCATTCCCATGTTGATATAATAGCAGCCGCTCTCTTTCATCAGTTTTAACAGATCATAATCGACCGTATCAGCCCGGATTTCACACTCCCACGGTATTTTAACGCTTTTCATCCGGCTGCAGAACTCCTCAACATGTCCTCTATCAGCGGTAAATGTGCTGTCAAATATCTTTATTCCAGAGAGTTTTTTCCGTGAAAGCAGGTATTCAATCTCACTCATCACGGAATCAATCGGCCTTAATCTCAGGCCGCCGGGAAACATCCTCGATGCTGCACAGAAATTGCACGCTGTGGGACAGCCCCTCGATGTCATAACAAAATCACCAGGCCCGCCAATAAACTCCATCTCTAAATTATAGAAGTCGCCAAGAAGATCCCGATTTGGAATT
>DAOTAZ010000496.1:0-2144 GCA_035382965.1 Chitinispirillaceae bacterium
ATAAATATAGGTTCGGTGGCCTTGATCTTTTGTTAAATTAACCGGACACTACTGAGGTAACATATCAACTTAATAATTTTCAAATTAAATACACCTTCTCAGATTTAGAATTCATATCACGATCGATTTTTTATCAAAATGAGAATCCCCTCTTAAAAATTGTAATCAGGTTATTCATTTTGGGAATAGTAAGAAGATAGTCCTCCCTTGCAAATTTCATTTTTTCACCCCGGAGATGACACAGTGGTTCAACAATTCTCAGATTGAGACTTTTTTTCTCATTCTGAAATTACTGGGAATTGGGTGGTTTTCTCCGGATAATAGGAGAAGGGAAATTGAGATTTGTGTTCCTAACAAGATGACAAAGTAAAGGAGATGCTTAGAGAGGGGTTCAAGGCGAATTCTATCTATTCTGGATCTTAGTATTACCTTCGAGGTGAAATAATGACTTAACGCATAAGTCATAAAAGTACCTCTGAGGTAAAATCGTGACTTAAGTCGTTAATCAAATAGTCATCCCGAAGGTAAAACAGTGACTTAAAAATCACAAAATCATCTTTGAGATGATAAGAATCTGAAATAATGGGACCGTGAGGATCAGGTCTGTATTAAAACATACTCTAATAAGTAAGATCGATCCACACCCTATAAAATGCCATCCAGTGCATGCTCAAGGTCATTAAGCAGATCATCGATAGTTTCCAGCCCAACTGAGAGCCGGATAAGTTCAGGACCGATTCCAGCATCCCTTAGTTCCTCATCACTTAGCTGCTGATGAGTAGTGGAAGCGGGATGGATGACCAGACTTCTCACATCACCGATATTTGCCAGGTGGGTAAATATCTTAAGACGGCTGATAAATGTTCTCCCAGCATCCCGCACATCTTTTCCATCAGATGGCTTAAGGCCAAAAGAGAACACAGATCCTGGCCCCAGGGGAAAATATTTGCGGCAGAGGCCGTTAAATGGACTACTGCTCAAACCGGCATAATTCACCCAGGCTACCTTTGGATGATTTTCCAGGAAGGAGGCAACTTTCATAGCATTCTCAACGTGCCTCTCCATCCGAAGGGAAAGTGTCTCCAGTCCCTGAATAAGCAGGAATGAGTTCATCGGAGAGATGCAAAATCCCACATCACGTACAATTTCCTGCCTGAGTTTTATCAGAAAACCCATTGACCCAAACTTTTCCAGGAATTTGCAATCGTGAAATGCAGGCGAGGGGTCAGCAATTGACGGGAATCTGGAAAAATCGAAATTACCACTGTCGAGCACTACCCCACCGATACAGTTTCCATGTCCACCGATAAATTTGGTTGCAGAATACACTACAATTGCAGCGCCATATTCAAATGGACGGCATAGAAACGGGGTTGCGAAAGTATTATCCACAATCAAAGGTATCCCGCGGCTTTTTCCCAGTGCTGCAATAGCCTCTATGTCAAGTATGCTCCCAGATGGATTTCCAATTGTTTCCCCGAAAAGAGCCTTTGTCCCGGGAGTCAAAGCCTCCTCCCAGTTCCTGATATCGATTGGATCGACAAATTTAACACTTATGTTCATCTTCTTCAACAAGTGTGTCAACTGTACGACCGATCCGCCATAGAGATGAGATGAGGCAACGACCTCATCACCGGGTTGCAGAAGAGTCATAAATACCGCCATCTGAGCAGCCATACCACTGGAAACAGCAACTGCACTAACAGCTCCCTCCAGCGCAGCCATCCTTTCCTCGAAAACGGAGGTGGTAGGATTGCTGATACGGGAATAAATATATCCATCCTCTTTGAGCCCGAAAAGACGAGCTGCATGATCGGCATCATTGAACACATAAGAAGATGTCTGATAGATAGGGACAACACTTGACCCGGTATGTGGGTCACTTCTATGCCCCGCGTGAATCATCCTGGTCTCAAATCCTGTTTTGTTTTCAGAGTTCATTTTCAAAACCTCAGGAAATCGGAAATTGATGGATTATCTAACAATTGCTGTTTCTCATCAGGGTCCGGACGGTGGGACGGTCCCGGTCGGAAGAAACAAGGCAGAGAAAACCAAGAGGCTGCTTGCCTGTAGCCCGGAACTGATGCCAGGTCCGGGAGCCGATTTCCACTACATCAAACTGCTTTACATGCTGCAGATGATCA
>DAOTAZ010000497.1:0-2138 GCA_035382965.1 Chitinispirillaceae bacterium
CATCTGTTAATGGAAAATACCTGCTAAAGGCATCTCGTCCGATCACTGAGCTGGATATATTTTCTTTATCCGGCCGCCTGATCAGCCGTCATGACTTCAGTCTCTCACCAAAAACCTCTTTTATAATCGAGTCCCGGGGGGCAAAACCTCTGGGCAGGGGATTATATCTGGTACGGGTGAAATCAGTTGATGGAAGTCTGGCTGTGCGAAAATTCACGATAGTACCATGATTAGTTTTGTATCTGAATTATCTACGCTTTCTTTGTGTGTAGATAATTCGGATGCAAATAAGAACAAGAAATTATAATAATCTTTAAAGACCCTGTATACACCTTTCTTTTCTAAAAAGAAACTGATTATTTCTTCACATAGCTGATTTTTCCATTTACAACTTTCGCTGCGGATGTAAATGGGTGCCGCACAACCTTGCTCTTGTCAAAAATCTGAATCACCTCAAATCCATTCACTTTCAGATAATCTGCAATCATCGACCGGTGACATCTCCACCACAGAAGCTCAGAACACATGATCACAGTTCTCTTTTCGTAAGCTCTTTCCATCAGATCATTTATACCCTTCAAAAACGTCTCACTTTCCATGTAATCAGCATATCCCCGAAACATTGGATTCCTCCAGGCCAGATTCTTTGAATTTGCCCTGCTCTTGCGTCTTCCACCCAGATTTTTTGAATGCTTGTATTCTATACCTTTTTGCGGTAAGTTGATGCTTAAAATCTCTTTATTGAACTGAGGATTCTTTCTTGACCCAGGATACGACCGCACATCAACCAGCAACGCTATATCAAAATACCTGAGCACATCGATAAAATCATCCAGCATACGTGTTGAGTGCCCGATTGTCCAGATTTTTACGTTCTTTTCACCTTCGACCATTTTTATTCATCCCGGATTTAATACCACTGAAAGCAAATACAATTCCTCTCGAGTATACCTGTTGTCGCATACAACCACCTGCATTTCAGATGCACCATAGAAGAATACGCCTTGTCTGCGCCATATATACTATTTTTTAACTCTATATTTTTACTGGTAAAGGTTCCGGATGATTCTCCAGTCAAGCTATATTGCAAGAATTTGTATCATTTTCACTGTATTATTCAGTACAGTCTCCTCATCGATTGCCTCTTCGTGGGGAGATCAGGGTGATGGAACCTACAAAAATCCCATTCTCAATTCCGATTATTCCGATCCTGATCTGATCCGTGTTGGATCGGACTTTTACATGATTTGCTCTGAATTCCATTTCATGGGTATCCCGGTCCTCCACTCAAAGGATCTTGTCAACTGGAAAATCATCTCCCGGATATATCACCGTCTTGATATATCCCCGGAGTATTCAACCTTTGAGAGATACGGAAGAGGCTCCTGGGCACCATCAATACGTTACTTCAACGGTCGCTTTTATGTTTATTTCTGTACACCCGATGAAGGCTTATTCATGAGCAGTGCTGCTGATCCGGCAGGACCTTGGGATACAATTCATACAGTCAAGACAGTTAAAGGATGGGAAGACCCCTGCCCATTCTGGGATGATGATGGCAGTGCATATCTGGGCCATGCTTTTGTGGGTTGCAGCCAGGGGATCTGGATACACAGGATGAGCCCTGATGGAAGGATGTTACTCGATGAAGGGCAGAAAGTTTATGACGGGCCCTGTGCTGAGGGCACTAAAATTTTTAAACGAAATGGATGGTATTACCTGTTTATCCCGGAGGGTGGAGTCGAGAATGGATGGCAGACGGCATGCCGGTCTCGAAGTATTTATGGTCCCTACGAGTCAAAGAAAGTACTGCAACAGGGGACAACCAGCATTAACGGACCGCATCAGGGTGGTCTGGTGGACCTGGAAAACGGGGAATCCTGGTTTATCCATTTCCAGTCGGCAGGAGCAATTGGTCGTATCTGTCATCTTCAGCCTGTCAAATGGGTTGATGACTGGCCGCAGATCGGGATAAATAACGAGCCTGTGCTTTCATACACATAGCCCAATGTGAATGGGACTTATCCGATCTCTGTCCCGCAGACAAGTGATGAATTTAACGGTCCGGAACTGGGTTTACAGTGGCAGACAAATCACAACCCCGTGGATTCGATGTTTTCTTTAACTGAAAGACCCGG
>DAOTAZ010000498.1:0-2119 GCA_035382965.1 Chitinispirillaceae bacterium
AGCATCAATAAACGAGGCTTGTGTGTCATAATATCCGATCTTTTCGATGAGCCGCAGGAGGTGATAAGGGGACTGAGACATCTTCGATTCAAACGCCAGGACATAATTGTGATCTGGGTTCTCGATCCCTTCGAACTTGATTTCTCCTCAGGAGCATCCTACCGCATCGACGATCTTGAAACCGGCCAGAGTTTAACCCTCGATGGGTATACTGCATCGAAATACTTTTCAGAGGGGCTGGAAAAGCACCGGAGGGAGATTGAACTGGCATGTAAAGAGATGCAGATAGATTTTGAATCTGTTTCCACTGAAGAACCATTCGGCAGATCACTCATGAGGGTGCTTGAAAAGCGGAGGCATCTTCATTGAATTATTTATCATTTTTCAAACCCGAATTTTTCTGGGCTCTGTTTGTTCTTGGCGCAATTATATTGATCCATTTCCTGAAGCGCCCCAGGACCAGAAATCTTAAGTTTTCAACTCTGCGTTTTTTCCAGTCTCAGGCTGTTAAGTCTTTCAAAGCCCGCAGACTCAAGAGTATTCTCCAACTGATTGTCAGATGTGCCCTGGCAGCTCTGATCATTGCGCTTTTTGCCCGTCCCTTTGACAAAAACAATCCTCTCAGCATGATAAATGACCCGCAGGCATCGATCTTTGTGTGGATAGATCCGACTCCCAGCATGGAAATGAGAACCGCTGAGAAGAGCGGCGGAGAAATTGCAGCAGAGGTGGCGGATTCATTGCGCAGGAGGCTCCCTGTCACATCGAAATTTTATCTGTATGATTATTCTGTAAAGGAGTTTCTGCCTTCGGTTGACGAAACGGTGCGTTTCTCTTCCAGACATGGTGACCCGGATCCCGGCAGTGCAATCAGGAAGTTAAAAACAGATGGTGCAGAACGGAAGGTGCTGCTTTTATTGAGTGATTTTCAGGGAAACACCGGTGCTGTGTTTGACAGTATACTCAAGGACTTACCAAATGATATAATGGCCGTTTGTGTACCGGTGATGCAGAATAAATTGTGGAATTACTCAATCAGTGATGCCAGGCTGATTCCCGGGCAGAATGCTGTATCTGTAAAGGTGCATGCCCGGGGAAAAGCACTTCAGGGCGGCAAAATCTACGCTGTCATAGATAATATGAGGACTGCGCGGATCGAGGTCAGCCTCGCAGAGAATGACAGCACGGAGGTGAGAATCCCGCTTGGAAGCAGTTCAAGGCTCAATGGGGGAGAGGTCATACTGGAGACACCGGACCCGCTCTCATTTGATAACCGTACATTCTTCGCCCCGGGACAGAGCTCATCATCCAGAGTGCTTATAGTGGGTGACTGGAATGAAAACCAGGTCATTGCCGCTGCGTTAAAAGTGTCTGGCGGTTCGATGTGGGATGAGATAATCATGAAAAACGAGTTGGAGCTGGTATATGATGATCTTGATTCCGCTGACCTCGTCATTATTAACAGCCTAAAGAGGCCATCGAGAGCGCTCGATGCCTTCGCGGCCAGCCATACCAGAATGAAATCTGTCATAATTTCCCTGGCTGTACAGGAGGAGATTCAGAACTGGAGTAGTGCACTGCTGTCAAAGGTATTTGCATCAGCGTCCGGGAAGTTAAGCAGCTTCCGCCCTGATACTCCGGTTCCTATGGTGCTTACCGATACAATTTCAGAACTCTGGAGAGGTTTCCCGAGTATCAAAAGTGAAGAGGTGGCTGTATATGGGTTCTGCAAAGGAATACCCGGAGATGTCCTGTTGAGGTTCGGAGGAGGAACACCTGCTGTTTCTGCCTTAACCGACAAGGCGGGAAGGAAATGGGTGATCTCAGCTACACCGCTTGGGATAACAAACGAGAACAATCTGTGTGAAACCGGTTTTTTTGTTCCTTTTATCGACAGACTGGCCAGATATGCTGTTTCGGGTTTTCTTGATAATAAACAGGTCTGGATTGCAGGAGATGCGGTCAGGAACCCTTTTTACGGGGAAGGAACTTCAGCTTTGATTATCAATTCTGATGGCGAAAGGAAAAATATCCTTCAAAACCAGCCTTTTATTAAAATCGACAAGCCCGGAATTTACAAGATGGTTCCTTCGGGAAAACCGTCATGGAATTTTGCTGT
>DAOTAZ010000499.1:0-2106 GCA_035382965.1 Chitinispirillaceae bacterium
CTTTTGAGCTCCGGGTCACAGCGGTCAGGGAGGGAATATGTGCGGAAAGAAAAGCCGGCCTCCTGCAGACACATTACACCACACCAGTCCTCACGGCTAAAAAGAACAACCGTCTCGATATTACACGGGAGGTACTCGAAAGTGAACTGGCTAAACATAATGGAAACAAGGCGGCAACTGCAAGGGCGCTTGGAATAAGCAAAGTGGGATTGTGGAAGAAGATGAAGAAGATGGGGATGATATGATTTTTGCTGCCGGTGGCATTCATACAGCCGCAAAGAGGGAAATTCCCGTTAAATCAGGGTGTAAGCCACACGGCATTTATGCTACCGAAGATTGGAGGAATCCCCCGCTGGAAGTGCCCCCTTATAAAGGGGGTATAAATGTGGGATTTCCTACCCGCCATGTTCCTGTGCTCGTAATAGTAAATTAAGAAAAAGAATCAAAAAAACCAGGATGGCTGTGCACGTTTCTCTTGTACCATCGTACTGTCGTATTGTCGAATTGTCGTACCATCGTGTTGCCGTATTGTCGTATCCTGATGAACTGTGGTGGGGAAAACGCAACATCTTACAAGCCCGATTCATCGGGCTTCTTTTCAATAGCTGTGGCATTTATGCCACAGCTATAATTTTTCTATTGACTATTCACCTCCGGAGTCATCATCCGACAAACAGCTTTCAGCCATTCCCATTTTTCAGGCTGTGGAGAAAGTAAAACCGCCAATGACCTCTCCTCGGTCTCGTAGGTGTTCCCTATATAAGCGGTCTGCTGAGGAGGTTTCCCCCTGTCATATCTGGTGTCAAGAATCACTGTCCAGGGCCCGTTTGAAAACTCCGGAGGCAGGACAAAGCGAACAGGTTTCCAGTACGCATTAAGAAGCACTATCATCGTGTCATCTTTAATCCTGTTCCCCCTCTCATCCTTCTCATCATTTGCATCACCGGCCAGAAGCATCCCTATACAGCGGGTTTCAGGATTTTTCCAGTCCGATTCCATAAACTCGCTTCCATCCGGAAGAAACCAGGAGACATCCTTTTTACCCGGATTCATGATATTTCTTCCATGCAGGAAATTGCTACGCTGAAGCATGGGGTGCTCTTTCCAGATTGATGTAAGATATCTGGTGAAAGCGAGAAAGTTTTTCGCGTTTTCGTCGAGATCCCATCTTATCCAGGAGATCGGGTTGTCCTGACAATAGGAATTGTTGTTGCCGTTTTTGGTACTGAGTGTCTCATCGCCCGCCAGGATCATCGGTACCCCCTGAGAGAGGATAAGGGTAGCCATGAAATTTCTTCTCTGTTTATTGCGCAGATCATTGATCCTCTTATCATCTGTATGCCCCTCGACGCCGCAGTTCCAGCTCAGGTTCTCATCCATCCCATCCTTGTTATTCTCCCCGTTAATCTCATTGTGCTTCTTCTCGTAAGTTGTGAGATCAGCCAGGGTAAAACCATCGTGTGATGTGATAAAATTTACACTGGCATAGGGCTTTCTTCCACCGCGTTCGTAAAGGTCACTGCTTCCTGTGAGTCGATATGCCAGGTCACCGGCCTGTCCGGGATCCCCCCTCCAGAATCTGCGCACGGTGTCCCTGTATTTTCCGTTCCACTCAGCCCATAAAATCGGGAAATTCCCGACCTGATACCCTCCCGGTCCCACATCCCAGGGCTCTGCGATAAGCTTTACCTGTGATACGACAGGGTCCTGATGAATAATATCGAAGAATGCCGCCAGACGATCCACATCGTAGAACTCACGGGCCAATGATGAGGCCAGATCGAACCTGAAGCCATCAACGTGCATTTCAAGAACCCAGTACCTCAGACTGTCCATCAGCAATTGAAGATAGCGCGGACCGGCCATATTGGGTGTATTACCGGTCCCCGTATAATCCATGTAATATCTTTTCTTGTTCTTTACAAGTTTATAGTAGTTGACATTATCTATTCCCCTGAAGCAGAGTGTAGGGCCAAGATGGTTCCCTTCGGCTGTGTGATTGTAAACCACATCCAGGATCACCTCTATTCCCTCCTTGTGAAGAGTCTTTACCATTGTCTTGAACTCATCCACCTGCTGCCCGTAAATTCCGGCGCTGGAATAGCC
>DAOTAZ010000500.1:0-2103 GCA_035382965.1 Chitinispirillaceae bacterium
ATCAGACCACTGAAAGAAAGCACCGTTATCCCGTTGTTTCCGGTCTGAGAACTGTTTCCGGCCAGGTCACCTGTTGAACAAAAGCTGACAAAGCAGAGCAGTGCGGTAAGGGATGCTTTCAGCAGAAAAGCAACTTTTTTAAAGGTCCTGATGCCTCTGTTCTTTCTGTTTTCCTCAGGCAGACACATTATATTATTCTCTTTCCTGGTAAGTAGTCTGATTGTTTTCAAATTTTGACAAAGGAAATGCCTGCAGATTTATCTGATAAACCCGGTCTGAATTATCATCCGCATTGGCTATTTCCGAAATCCTGTCGCTTACATCGACCAGAAGCTGTTTTATCAGCTTGAATGCTTTCTCACTCACTCCTACTGTGACTGTGCCTATATAGCGTTCATCACGAGAGTAACGGTCCATGGACTCCTGTGCCAGGCGCATCGTTTCCTGTTGATAATTGGCCACGGCAAGTGACCTGATCTCTTCACCGGTGGTAATAGCGCTTGATGATTGTCTGTAATAACCATCTTCAGAGATCCTGATAAATCCCAGTTCCTCAAGGAGTCGAACCGATTTACGGGCCTGAGATATGGTTATCGGTGGAGAGATCATATCAGCCAGTCTTTCAAGGTCCTTCTGGGATGATCGGAATTTGTACATTCCTATAAGAGACCATACTACACTGTGATACCAGGTCGAGTAGAAATCATACTGCCTGACAGTGGTTTTAACAATTCCACCCAGTTTCCTTAACCCGCTTAATTCCTGGAAATGCTGTGTTCTTTCACTGATAGTCCTGGCCTGGTTAAAAGATACAAGGGCCTCGAAGTATTTGGATTCAACCGGAGTGTGTTTAAGGATACCGGAGAGTTTTCTGGCTGTTTCTCTGGAAATCCCTTTCTTTCCTTTTAGTACCGATGTAAGCCAGGATGATGAGTTTATTTGAAGTTTCATGGAAAACCAGCGATTGGAGCAGGGCAGTCCTCTGGATTTCCTCTCATCGATAAAATCGCGCAGGTATTTCCTGAAATCCATGTATTCTATTAACGGACGCATTCGGTTTACCTTCGGTTTGTCGCTTAGAACGACGGGCCTGTAAAATCAAGTGAGCACTCTGATCTAAATGTATGCCTGATTCTTATCAATTTCAACAAATTTTCTGAAATGCCGGAAATTTTCGCTCTCCGCGGTGAGCAGTTGAAGGTATTACTCATGGAAATTGTGACACACAATTGGATGATAAGGTTTTGCCGGTGCGCAGATTCTATTTTTTACAGTTATGTCAATTAAGGCCGCTGATGTCCGGAAGCACCTCTTTTCCCTCACTGCCAGGGGAATCAAGTTTGATCTCAAACGCATTATTGAGGCTTCAAATCGAATTGGCGTCCCCCACAGTGCTTATAAGTGCATCCATGTAGCAGGCACAAACGGTAAAGGATCAACCTGCGCCTACATAGAATCTATCCTGCGTACATCAGGATTTAAAACCGGGCTTTTTACTTCTCCCCATATTCTGAATTTTGAAGAGCGTTTCCAGATAGACGGGAAAATCATCTCGGAGGACCTCTGGCTTGGTGCCTACGAAAAACTGTCCGGGATTATAGATAAGCTTAAGCTTACTTTCTTTGAGGCCTCAACACTGATTGCTTTTGATCTTTTTAAAGCAACCGGTGTGGAATGGGCTGTATTTGAGACAGGGATGGGGGGACGTCTCGATGCTACAAACATCATTTCACCCGTTGTGTCGGTCATTTCAAGTGTATCCATGGACCACATGGAATTTCTGGGAGACAATCTGTTATCTGTGTTCCGGGAAAAACTTGGGATAGTGAAAAAGAACACACCTTTGATTCTGGCTGCAAACCCAGATGAAGATGTTATGAGGCTGGCAAGGAAAGTTTGCAGCGAGGCAGGGGCAGATCTGACAGTTGTTTCCTCAGATGGTTTGGATTCTCAACAGACACCAGCAGGAACCCGTTTTTCCTATAACGGGCAGATTTACGATATTCAGCTGCGCGGCTCTTTTCAGTTATTGAACAGCCTGCTGGCAATAAATGCTATCAGGAAAGCCGGAATTAGCGATGATACAATCATCAAAGAAGGACT
>DAOTAZ010000501.1:0-2097 GCA_035382965.1 Chitinispirillaceae bacterium
GTCGACTGTGCCCATGTAAATGTCACATTCCATGCCCAGAAGAGCTGCGGCAGTTGCTGTGGCTACTCCATGCTGTCCTGCACCTGTTTCAGCAATGAGGCGGGTTTTACCCATGAAACGGGCGAGCAGAGCCTGTCCAAGAGCATTGGTAATTTTGTGTGCGCCGGTGTGGTTAAGATCTTCACGTTTAAGGAATATCCTGGCCCCGCCAAGATGTTCGGTCAATCGTGAGGCGAAATAAAGGGCTGTGGGGCGCCCATTATAGGTTTTCAGCAGATAATTGTACCAGTCCTGATACTGTTTATCTTTGTGAAAATCCGAATAAGCCCTCTCGACCTCATCGAGAGCCGGCATGAGAGTTTCCGGAGCGAATCTTCCTCCGAATTTTCCGAAATACCCTGCTGAAGTTTTGTTCTTCTTTTTCATAGTATTATTCTGCCGAATCGCCTGATTCTAAAAGATGCTCTTTCGGTCATTTCTTTCCCATAAGACCAGAGCACCATAAATACTCTTCCTGAGATGCTGTTTTCCCTGACCGGTCCGAAATATCTGGAATCCAGGCCTGAGTTCCAGTTATCGGCAAGAAGAAAAACATATGAGCTCTTGACTTTGTAGATATCTGTTGTTTTACCGTCAAGAATAAGCGAGAATTGAAGAGAAAAACTCCTGTCTTCCAGAGTATTCCTGAGGAATTCCTCGAGTCTGGACCAGAAGAACCAGTCGAATTTAAGGTTGTCAGGAACCGAATCGACAGTTCCTTTGTACAGCGAGAAATCACTGATAAAATAATCGTTGGAGAGGGAATCGTCTATTATAAGGTTTGTTTTCAGATCGACCCGGACGGGGTCATTTTCCTGCCTGACGATTGAAACAACGGTAAAAAAATCGCGTATTGATAAGTTGTCCAGAAATAAGGTGTCTCCGCGAGCGGGAATACGCAGGGGTTGATAGTAGTCCCGTGGTGAATAGTTCGGAGGAACCGGTTCGGTAGAATCTTTTTTACCGGGAAAAGGTACAGAGGGGTGGTTGCTGTTTACAAACATACCAGCATCTACAGTAACTGTATCGCCGCTGTGTCCGGCTATACGCAGACAACCGCTTTTCCGGTTTTGAAACGGGAGAGAGAAGATTACAGGTTTGTTAATTCCGGGTTTGAAAAGACTTCTTACCAGAGGGAGGTAAGGTGTACGGAAGACAAGTACCCGGTCTCCATCCAGAATCGAGGGTGCCATCTGGGCACCGTTTACTCTCAGGATGTCAATAATGAAAAACTTGATGAAAAGTCCGGCTGCAACGATAATCAGCAGTTGTTTTACGGATCTGAGGAAAAAGGAGCGGGAGTCAAAAGCCCATTTGAACGACTCAGGCATAGACTACTCCCGGCTGAGGACAGCCAGAAAAGCTTCCTGAGGTACTTCAACATTTCCTATCTGTTTCATCCGCTTTTTACCCTCTTTCTGCTTTTCCAGCAGTTTTCTTTTCCGTGTGATATCTCCTCCGTAACACTTTGAGGTGACATCTTTGCGGTAAGGTTTGACAGTTGTACGGGCAATCACCTTCGATCCGATCGCTGCCTGAATTGCCACTTCGTACTGCTGTCTGGGGATGAGTTCTTTGAGCTTTGATGTGATAGACTGCCCGAAATGATAGGCGTTGTCCCGGTAGACTATTGATGAGAAAGCGTCAACAGGGGAGCCGTTGATGAGAATATCGAGTTTGACCAGGTTGTCTTTCTCGTATCCGTCAAGCTCGTAATCCATCGAGGCATAGCCGCGTGAGCAGCTTTTAAGTTTGTCAAAAAAGTCAATTATCATCTCTGAAAGGGGAATACGGTAATGGAGACAGACTCTTGTGGGTTCCAAATACTCCATTGTAGTCATCTTTCCCCTTTTGTCTTCACATAACTTCATTATTGCCCCTACAAATTCGGTAGGGGAGATAATCTGCATCTTGGCTATTGGTTCACTGATACTCTCCAGGTCCTGTGCAGGAGGCATTTTTGCCGGACTCTCAATATCCAGCTTTTCGCCGCCTTTTAATACGACCTTGTATTTGACATTGGGAACAGTGGTTATGATATTCACGTTGAATTCGCGG
>DAOTAZ010000502.1:0-2085 GCA_035382965.1 Chitinispirillaceae bacterium
TTCAACCGTGGCGCTGAAAAGATAACCGGGGTAAGCCGTGACAAGGTGCTGGGCCGTGATTGTCACGACCTTTTTGCTCCTCATCTTTGTGGTGAGCAGTGCACATTTTGTGATAACAATGGCGATTTTTCCTGTCTGAAAGCACAGTCATACAATGCCATTTTTACCGGTGATGATGATTTGCGGAAGGAACTTGAAGTTGTACGGGCACCGCTCTTTGATGAAGAGGGGAAAATAAGGGGAGTCATAGCCACTTTATCTGATGTAACGCGGGTTCATGAGCTGGAAATGAAACTGGGTGAATCGGAGTCTTTCAGAGGAATAATAGGTCAGGATCATAAGATTCTCGCGATTTTCCAGCTTATTAAAGATCTCTCCTCAAGTGATTTCCCTGTAGTTATAACAGGGGAGAGCGGGACCGGCAAGGAACTGGTTGCCATGGCGATCCACAGGGAGAGCGCACGCAGGGACAATCTCTTCGTACCTGTAAATTGTGGGGCACTGCCTGAAGGGACTCTGGAGAGTGAGCTGTTCGGTCATGTCAGGGGAGCGTTTACAGGCGCAATCAGGGACAAGAAGGGACGTTTTGAACTGGCAGACAAGGGGACGCTCTTTCTCGATGAAATCGGGGAACTTACTCCCTCCATGCAGGTAAAACTCCTGAGAGTTCTTCAGGAGGGAGTTTTCGAGCCAGTGGGGAGTGAGACGCAGAAAAAAACCGATGTCAGGGTAATCTGTGCGACAAACCGCAATCTCAAGGAGATGGTTTCAAAGGGAGAGTTTCGCGAGGACCTTTACTATCGTCTGGCTGTTGTTCCCATAGAAATCCCTCCTCTGCGTGAACGGCGTAATGATATTCCTCTTCTGGCGAGGCATTTTCTCACAAAAACTTCGGAGAGACTTTCCAGGGGAGAGATGATGTTTTCTGAAAAAGCAATTTCGCTTCTGATGAATTACAGTTGGCCCGGAAATATCCGACAGCTTCAGAATGCCATACAGTTCGCGATGATCAAATGTAAAAACTCCTTTATTCTTCCCGAGCATCTTCCGCCCGAAATACAGAATGCACCATCTGTAAAGCAGATTCAGGAAAGAGAGGGACCGGCCAAAGTGGGAAGAAAGCCAAAACTGACAGTTGCAGATGTTGAGAACGCTATGGTCAGAGCCGGCGGAAACAAAGCCAAAGCCGCAAGGATTCTTGGTGTTGGCAGGGCTACTCTTTATAATTTCCTCAACAGTCATGACAGAGTTCAGGAGATTTCCTGAGACAACAATCTGTGTTGAAGCCACCGGTGTGGCAGTTGAATTGCATGTAGATTGAATCGATATCAGCTCTTGCTGAAAGAAATCATGTTAAACGGATCCCGGGAGGATCTTCATGAGATTCAGGTGGTTTCTTGCAGGCGGATTATCGGTTTTTACTGCTTTTTTTCTTATAAGTGCGGTTCCTTATGGAACCGGGGTTACAGGGCGGTACCAGATTGCAGGAACTGACAAGCTTATCTACATACTCGATACACAGACCGGTGAGGTTCGATTCTGCGGTTCATCTGGTGATATCATCAGTTTCAGGCCTTTCAGTGACTCCCGGGAGATAAAAGTCCGGGAAAACGGGTATTGTGGAGAGGGCTGCTGTGATGGGCACGGAAAATATGAAACCGGGAAATAAGCTGATATGATACTGGAGTGGAATATAAAGGTAGAAACCTACAGTGGATACAAAGCCGATGAATACCCGGTGCGATTCTGGATTGGTGAGGAACGTCTGGAGATTCTGGAAATAGAGGACCGATGGTACAGTCCGGGATTTACCTATTTTAAAGTGTTTGCCGATAATGCCCGCCATTACATACTCAAGTGGTCCACAGATGACGACCGATGGACTGCAAAGGAAATAAACTGACATTCATTAAAAAACCTCCTGTTTGGATGATTTTACTAAGACACACATCAAAATGTACCAATAATTCTATCTGGAAAATATTAGTTTAAGTCTCGGTATCTGATTTCATTGATGTCTTGTTAATTTAAACCGTATTAATTCTGTTTGTTTCGTCATTAAATCGATATTGGATGATTTTCAAT
>DAOTAZ010000503.1:0-2018 GCA_035382965.1 Chitinispirillaceae bacterium
GTATTGTATTCACCCCTGTGAATTTTCAGTAAAGTATTACCCATATCTTCAGGGCTGATGTCAGTTAGAAATCCCAGTCCTCCCACGTTCAAACCAATGATTGGTTTTTCAGTAAAACGGCACATGTGTGCGACAGAAAGAAAGGTTCCATCACCGCCAACCGACACTACAACCTCACTCTGGTTAAGAAATTCTTCCTCAGTGGCGGATATTGGAGCATCTTCAGAAATCTGTCCGGCAATGCAGGGATGGAAGAACACGGGGACCATATTCTCCCGTGACCACAGAAGGATCCTTGAAAGGACATCTGCAACCTTCTGTGACTTTTTAAAAGCGACAATGCCGAAGGATTCGATTTTTTTCATATCATGTTCTGAATTCCAATGACTCAGATAATATACTTTCAAAAGCGGGCCAGCGCTGTTTCAGCAATTCGTCATTGATAGTAGTGGTTCCCACGCATTTCGATCCTGCAATAGCCAAACTTCCTGAGAAATGGGAAGGTAGATTTTCGGTAAGGTCGAATCCATCGAAATTCCGTGTCCCTTCCATGACTATTCCATCAGGCATTTCACCCAGACGTGCACCCAGAAGGCGGATACATTTTTCCAGTAATTCGATTCCATCGGGCTGATCATTACGCAGGTCCTCAAGATCTCTGAACACAGATTGCCCTTCAGCAAATGCTGCCAGAACAACCATCGAGGGGAGGTGAGAGCTGAAGAGCGAGGATGGACAGCATTCTACTTTTCGGCCAACGAGGTCACATTTCTGAATAGTGAGCATTCCGGCTGATCCAAATGAGGTGCGTGATGTTTCCTGGACAGATATCTTGGCACCCATTTTACGGATAAAGGCAATTACCGGTGTAGCCCAGGATTCAAGAGGCATATTATTTACGACAAATGAACCCTTAGGGAAAAGACATTTTCCCGCGGTCATTATCGAACTTAGTACTTCATCTCCGGGAAGTGCGATAAACACAGGATCATCACTCAAGGGCTTTTTCGAGAAATCTGCAATGACAGTGAACTGCTGGCCTGTAGATTCTCTTTTTTTCTTCTGCATCATACGCATGCGTCTGGCAATCGGATCAGTTTCCTTCTGCACTGCGCTTTTTATAAGAACCTCAAAGCCGAATGCCTGTGCAAGCTGCTTCAGAGGATTAGAGAACTGGAAATCGATCTGAAAAGAGCAGCTTCTCAGCATTCCCATAAAAAGGCCCAGAAGAGGTGAAATATCCTCCTCCTCGACACTTACCGATGTACTGAGTGTATCGGGAGCGTTGCTGAGAGAGAGTGCTTCGTTCTCATCAAACTGAGAGATATCAAGCGTAAATCCAAATTTTCTGGCTCTTTGCTGCCAGTTTTCCAGACGCTTATGTGAAGCTGACCGGAGAGCCACAGTTTTGCCCATCCCAAGCAGGATAAAGGAGATCAGATCCCGGTAAGGGAGTATATCAAAGGGGAGAGCAACAAAGGCGGATGAATCCTGAGCAGAAAGGGGGGTTATGGTACAGGAGTTTTCACTGAATTCGAACGATGCCATCCCTTTTAATGCTTCAGCCCAGAGCTTTATGAGAGGAGTATCGTTTACAGGTGTGATTACTGCCTTTCTGCCGGCACAGATAGTGGATATCGCCGAGAGCAGAAACAAATCAGGACTGGGGGGAAGATCAAGTTTACCACGAAGAGATTTAGCCTGTCTGATGTTAAGCACTTCTGTCAAGTCCTTTCCCGTGCAGAAAAACCATTCTGCGAAAGCAAAGCAATTGCATCACGTGCAATATCTGAATTATCAAATGCAAGGCGGATAGTTCCACCTTCACCTTCACGTACTTTCAAGACCTCAATATCTTTAATGTTTATATTCTTTTCTGCAAGCAGCGCCGAGATACTGGCAATGACACCGGGCTGGTCCTTTGCATGCACAAGAACCTCACTGAGTTTCCTCAGGAAACCTTTATTTGCAGGAGAGATGCTGTTTCTGATCCTGCCTGAACGTTCGAAGAATTCCTT
>DAOTAZ010000504.1:0-2011 GCA_035382965.1 Chitinispirillaceae bacterium
CCAAGTAAACCTCTTGGTCTGGGTACAATCCCCAATGCCAATACCGTCTCTCCTGTAGTAAGCACCAATAAACAGCAGAACATCATAAGGAGTGCTGGTGGAAACGAGATACTCCTTGATGATACAGACGGGAAGCAGCGGGTTCGTATAATGACAAAAAAGAGTTTCTGTCTGGAGATGGATGATGAAAACGATCGGGTGCTGATCAGGACATCTGAGAAAAGTCATATAGTATTTGATGAAAAGAACAAAACAGTCTCTTTGACATGCGGAGAGAATACAATTGTTATCGGGAATGGGGACAATGGGGATTTTGCATCGATTAGCACGGCGGGAGGCCATGTTATCAGGGCGGATGACAAGAGCAAGCGGGTAACATTGCAGTCAGGGGAGGGGCTGAGTGTCGATCTGGACGACAGCAGCGGGAAAATAACTTTACAGAATAAGCAGAGTACCATTTCGCTGGAGAAATCCGGTATTGTACTGGATACGGGCGGGAAGATTTCTCTTAAGGCAGGAGGAAATATTGAAGTGAGTGGTACCGGAGTATCACTTAAATCCTCTTCCGGGGAGATTGAATTAAATGCGGCACAGGCACTGAAAGAGAGCGGCCTCAGTATAGAACAGAAGGCGGCCACTAGTCTGAAACTCGATGCTCTGCAGATAGAGGGAAAAGCATCGGGAGGTCTGAAGATGGGGGGAATGACTGTGGAAGTAAAGGGAGATGTGAGTCTCAAGGCAGGAGGGGGTGTTTCAGCAGAGCTGAGTGCCGGGGGGATTACTACTGTAAAGGGTGGAATAGTGATGGTTAACTGAAAGGGAGAGAATGTGGCAGAAGGCATTTGTACCCGGAAAAGATCAGGATGGCAGACAGATATTATCGGTTATAGGAAAGCGGACATATAGTATCGGGCAGGGAAAGGTAACTGCAACAGATCAGCAGGTGCCTATGATTTTGACGGATGAATACGCCGATCCCTCAAATATACTTCACTCGGAAATGACCGCTGAATCCGATCTTGTTGCCTTTAAACCGTCAACCGATGTGGTTGTGACTGGAAATGCCTGTGCACCTGACGGAAAACATGCTTATGTGCTGCAGTGTACTGTTGCGGTCGGGCCGATGAGGAAAACCATAAATGTTTACGGGGAGAGAAAACTTCAATCCCGCACACTTGGAGGATTTCGCTTCAGTGATCCGGTTCCATTTACTGAGATGCAGTTGGGCTACAGTCAGGCTTTCGGAGGTTATTGCCGTGACAAGCATGGGATTGTGCATGTATACCCTCCGAATCCCATCGGGACAGGTTTTACTATAAAGAACGGGGCATTTGATCCGGAGCAGGTAAAGGTACCCCGGATCGAGGACCCATTATCACCTGTTACTCCTGACAATATCTTTGTATCTAAACCCTGGAGATGGGATTGCACGCCGAATCCGGTGTCATTTGGCTGGACCCGTCGGGACTTTTATCCACGTTACAAGTATGCGGGTATTATGGTTCAGAAGAGAAGCGGGAGTCAGTGTGAGCCGGGGGAAATATCCGGTCTTGACTGCCGCTTTTTTCAGGGTGCCTCCGATGGGCTCTGGGGAAAAGTTCTTGAGGGTAAAGAGAGTGTGATGCTTGAGAATCTGGATAGTAAGTACAGTGTTTTTAAATTCGAGCTTCCCGGAGAAATTCCTCATATCAGCATAGATATTGGAAAAGGTCCAAAGGAGCTTCAGCCGGTACTGCAGACAGTTATAATTGACATGAAAAGAAAACTGCTCAGCATGGTCTGGAGAGGGGCGCTGGAGTATGGGGGAATAGATGAGCTTGTATCGGTGGAGAAGATTGAGTATGTGGTTGAGGGTGGATAGACTTCAGATGCATGTACTTCTTATCTGACAGGTGATGTCCCCAGTGTAATGTCGGTTTTCTCACAAGTATATCATCACTCGCGCATTATTAAAGTGGCCGCTTCCGGCTTTTTCGTGGGTAGCCCCAACATATTGTGCCTAAGCACTTCT
>DAOTAZ010000505.1:0-2009 GCA_035382965.1 Chitinispirillaceae bacterium
TTTCTGAGTATCCTTTTTAGGATCCCCCAGGTGGGACATAAGAACCAGAGATTTGGCTCCCTTCTCAAGTACGTATTTAATTGTGGGCAGTGAAGCCACAATCCTGGTATCATCCTGAATCACTCCATCCTTGAGCGGAACATTAAAATCAACCCTCATTAAAACGCGTTTGCCACTAAGGTCGATATCTCTGACAGTCTTTTTGGATATTCCCATAATTTTCCTCCTGAATCGATAGAGTGTGCAGATATAAGTTGAACGTGAGAAGATAAATAAAAAACAGGTGGGACTTCAATAATGGAAAAAAGAAGAGCCTGAACACTTTTGCTCTCCCGGATCGGGTGCACTGCTGTTCACAATTTTCTCCGTAGCCTCCAATTTAAGCACCGCATTTTAATTCCAGGAAAATATAAGATCTCTGTCAGGCATCAGATCAGTACAGAATACCCGGTAAACCATATACTTATCCTTAGCAAAAACAGTGTCGGCAGGATAGGATAAATGCTGCAGTTGCATAGAGACAGGTACAAGAATCACAAAAACAGCACGCTGCAGAGGACGTTTCCAGTACCCTGTTTGATCAATACTTTCTGCTCTGGTGACGGTCCGGTAAGATTTTCCGGTCGAATAACCGTATAACCCCAGTTCACAGGTACATCAATCCCCAATGTATCATTGTACCGGCTTGTCTTTAAAGAAAACAGATCGATAGTGCATGGGGAAGGGCTGCAACCTTCAGATAAAAGATATACCATTTCCAGGTAAACCTCTATTGCCCATTCAGATGAATCCCTGACCTGAATTTCCGACAAGACAGGCATCTTGTGTAAAGGTCTTGGATTGGCAGAGATACTCAAAAAAAATGAACAAATGCATGACAACAGTTAATGCTATTCCTGGAACCATATTCTTCCTCCTGCTTAACCAGTATTGGGGGGCTGGAACTTTATTTATGAGTATCACTCATATCACTTATAAAGGTAAAGCGTGATTCAATATTTATCTGCGCTACAGGATGAAGAGCATTTTCCCCTGGCTCACTATTACTTTTAGTGTTACAATAATAATTCCGGTTCAGCAATCACAAATGCATGTAAACAGAATTTTTTCAAAACAGGAGAGTTTTTATATAGATTATATGTAAGCATCCGGGTTTTTCCCACAACAGTCTGGAGGTGTAATGTCACACACTAACCATCTCTCATCATTTCTAATCTGCTTAGCCATTCTTACCGTAAATACCACATCTTTTGCAGATAAAATCACTGTCCAGGATTCTATCAATTCTTTTTTTGCAAAGATGGACGAAAATTTCCAGCAGCTCTGCGAGTCCCCGGCACTTAAAAGCACCAAACTGAGCCCTGCGGAAAAGCTCTTTGTCAGAACTATGAAGAGAAATCAGTTCTATCTTTCACTGGTTCGGACAAACTCCAGAGGAATAATCATCTCTGAGGCAATCAGAGGAAAAAATGTCGATCGCCCAAACAGCAATGCGGAAAATGAAAAGTGGTTTAAGGCGGTTAAAACCAGCAGCGAAAGCTACTATTCCATTCAGAAAGATAATGACAGGGCCAGATATTACCTTATCTGGAGTAAACCCCTGTTAATAAAGGGAAAATTCATCGGAGCCGTCATGGCCAAGATAGACCTGTGGGACAGTTTTTACGAATTTTCCAACTCGGTTTACTACCCTTTTTTCATCCGGTTGAGAAAACTGGGTTTGTTTTCACACAAATGGAAAAACGATTATACCTATAAAGAGGTTCCGCTTACCATACCAGGCGTAAGCAATATTACAGTGCGCTATATACCGGAAAGCCCATCTGCTTCCGCAACCATAGCCAGTGACTCTGTCAATCAACAAACTGTTACAGACAAAGCCTCAGAAGAAGCCGGAAAAACCACGGATACGAGCGCAGTTTCTGAAAAAGGCAAATCAAAAGCAGGCCTGGTATTTATCCTGATCAGCCTTATTGCCGGTACTGGAGTGGTTTCATTTGTATTTATTT
>DAOTAZ010000506.1:0-2008 GCA_035382965.1 Chitinispirillaceae bacterium
TTAAATACACCTGCACTATATACCAGTTTACACAAAAAATTCCGCACACCCCTTTTTAAATAAAAAATAATCAATCCAACAAGCAAAATTATTGACAATGTATCAAAAATAATACTACTTAAAACAGGATCTGACTTCGTTGCAGAAATGCCCAAAACTATAAATCCACATAATCCCAAAGCTATAATTAAATTGAGTAATCTCATATTGATAATTCCGTCTATTTAAATTAACATCATAGCTGAAATACGACTCCAACCCGTACCTGAATAGCTTCTCCAAGATAATGAATCTCCTATTTAATTATATCCATTTAAGAGCACTTTCTACATAACTTTTAATACCTGAAAATGATCAGTCCAATCTTTCCCTTCAATCATTATTTCACCTCTGAGGACATCCTGGAACGACTCTTGCTCCCTTCTCCCCTAAACACTCAACCCTGAGTCCAAAACATATGCAGATCTTCTACGCCAGAACAACTCAACAGCTCTGGGCCGATCTGGGAACAGACGAACAGGGGTTAACCAATGCTGACGCCCTGAAACGTCTGTCCCAATACGGCCCCAATCAAATCGAAGAAAAAAAAGGCAAATCCCCTGTCTTTATTTTTCTGGGTCAGTTCAAAGATACTCTTGTTCTGATTCTTATAGCCGCCGCAATTGTAGCATTTCTCATTAAAGAATATATCGATACCACAGTTATAATGACTGTAATCATTATCAATGCGATAGTGGGTTTCATCCAGGAGTACAGGGCCGATAAAGCTATTCAGGCTCTTAAAAGGATGGCTGCCACAAAGGCTACGGTTGTACGTGAGGGAAAAGAGCAGAGAATTGATGCCTCAGAGATTGTGCCAGGAGATATAATCGGACTCTCATCAGGGAATAAGGTACCGGCTGATTTGCGCATATTTAAGCAGAGGGAACTGCAGATCGACGAATCACTTCTTACAGGAGAATCAAACTCAATCCACAAAAATGAGAAACCTCTTCCTGGGAAAAGTCTTCCTGTAGCAGACCAGACAAATATGGCCTTTATGGGAACAGTTGTCACCCATGGCAGAGGTAAAGGAGTTGTAGTTGCAACCGGGAAATTTACTGAACTGGGTAAAATTTCCAGGGATGTCGGACGGACGAAAAAGGAAGCGACACCGCTTGAAAATCGTCTGGCGAAGTTTTCAAAAATGGTTGGAGTAGTTTCGCTTTTTCTGGCGTTTCTTGTTTTTCTGGGAGGTGTAATTACAGGTCGTGATGCTCTGGAGATGGTTCTTTTTGCAATCAGTATGTCTGTGGCAGTTATCCCGGAAGGTCTTCCGATAGTTATTACGATCACGATGGCTGTAGGCTTGAGCAGAATGGCCGAAAAAAACGCCATCATAAGAAAGCTCATGGCAGCGGAAACCCTGGGAAGCTGTAATTATATCTGTTCAGACAAGACCGGTACCATCACTGAGAACCGGATGAGTGTGGTTAAGGCTTTTACAAATGACAAGGAATTCATATTCAAGGGCAGCGGGTATAATCCAGAAGGAGAAATAATACTCGATGGAGCAGTCAATCCAAAGGATAAGGATCTCGAACTGCTGTTGTTGACAGGTGCATTGTGCAACAACTCCGTGTTCTATGAGGAAAACGGGGAATGGCATGTAGATGGATCGCCTACGGAAGGGGCTCTGAAAGTTGCGGCAAAAAGATACGGAATAGATCTGGAGAAAAGTGAGTACCAGTATGAGTTGCTCGATGAGATTCCGTTCAGTTCACAGCGTAAATACATGGCAATGCTCTACCGCAAAAACGGAGCCTGTTTTCTTCTGGTGAAAGGGGCACCTGAAAGAATACTGAAGTTTTCAGGAGAGGAAAAAAACTACAAAATTGCATCCATAGCTGCTCATATGGCTGATAAGGGTTTGCGGGTGTTAGGATTTGCTGTAAAGTACTATCGTACATGCCCGGATGAAATCGATATCGAAAGTGAAGTTAATTCAGGGCTGAGGTTCACAGGTTTT
>DAOTAZ010000507.1:0-1987 GCA_035382965.1 Chitinispirillaceae bacterium
GGATGCAGTAATGGGAGAGTGATTTTCGGCAAATTAAAAGAGAAAAAATCAGTCCTCAAACTGCGCTCAGACAGCGAAGTAAGTGCTCTGGCAGCTATTGGAGAAAATCCGTCGCTTATTGCTGTTATCCAGAATGATGGCACACTGTCACTTTGCAGTACTGAGGGTGCCGGGATTGACAGTTCAGTAAAAGTCAACGGAATAGGGCCCTATACACTTGTTACAGGTGATCTGGACCGCGACAATTCAAGCGAGATAGTTGTCTGTGACAGCAGACATGGAGTGTGGGTATATAAACTGGATCTTTCACTTGCGCCGGGCTGGCTTTCAGAAGGGGTGGACTGGGCAACTTATTACACATACGATACCGGAAAGGGCAAAAAGGATAGCCGTTCCAGACTGCCTGTAAACCTCTCCCCTCCCGCGCTGGCAGATATCAACAGAGACGGGTATCTTGATATCCTGGTGAGCGGCACAAACGGGCTTTATGCACTCAATTACAAGGGAGTACTCTGTTATGGATGGCCTGCATATCTAGATACCCGCTACTGGTACCAGCGTGGAAGCGTGATGTCGGCCCCGATAGTGGTCACAGGTGCGGATAAAAAGCCCACAGTCGTTTTTTCATCCATGACAGGTGAAAGAGTCACCTTTACACTTTCACGTGTAACCAAAGCTGACAAGCGCAAAGGAACTATCTGGTACACCAATCCTGACGGCACAAAGGACAGTATCTGGGATCTGACATCATCACAGATAGACACTATTCTCGACCTGAATGATTCGCTGATCGCTCCCTATGTGATCCCCGGTGGTTTGATCGATGCTGTGGATGAGAACGGAAAACGGCCTTTGTACAGCGGAACCAAGTTTATTCAGTCGAGCTGGCCTCTTACAACCGGTTCATCACCTGTAACCGGTCCCATGGCAGGCTTTACAGATCCAACCAGCAGTCCTGATCTTTTCACGGTGTCATCCGGAGGATGGGTTTACAGATGGAGACTGGACCGGGGAATTCTTCCCGACACTCTGTTCTGGCCGATGGCCGGCTATGATGAGGGACGGTCATTTGCTTTCAAAGGAAGCAATCCGGCTGTGACAGCAGCGCAGAAGGAGCCGATCCGGCTGTTCAGTTACCCCAATCCCACCAACGGAAGCAAAAAAGCCGTATTCAGATACGCATTTTCCGGGCGAGCGGAGAAGGTAAGACTTGACATATTCAGCCTCTCCGGATTCCCTGTTTATTCAAAGACAACTATGGGCAATCCGCCGTCAGAGCTTACCGGAAGTTTCCCTGACTGGAATGAACATATAATAGATATAAGCAAGCTGGGGCCGGCTGTTTACCGCTGCAGACTGGAAGCCACTATCGCCGGGAAAAAACATGTCAAATACTGGAAAATGGCGGTAGTCAGGTAGCGGGAAGAATATGAACATATCCTGTGGATTATACCCGAAGAGAAGATACCGCAGAACAATCAGGAATCTTCTCATCTTTTTTCTTTCAGCAGTTTCTTTTTATGTACATGAGATATCCGCCGCAAATTTCAACTCCTTCGGGCTGAAATACTATACGGTCGATACAGACCATTTCCGTATTAACTATGTAGATGGCTGCGGACATCTGGCGGAACCGGTCGCAAACAAACTCGAAGAGCTATATAAGATCTACCGAGACATATATAATCTTGTTCTGCCCAATAAAACCGAGGTAGTTATTCTAAATGGCGATGTTAGCAACGGCTGGGCCTTTGCCAATTCAAACACAATAACAATCTGGGCCATAGATTTTGATTTCAACATGAGAGGCAGTCATAACTGGATAAACGATGTTGTGACTCATGAGTACGCACACGTAGTGTCGATATGGTCATCACTTAAATTCCCGTCTCAGATTATCGACTTCCGCCTGGGGTTCTTCTCTCATCCTAATGAGAAAGGAAGAGTTGAAGCTTTTCATTCAATACCGAATGAAATCCTCCCTGCC
>DAOTAZ010000508.1:0-1959 GCA_035382965.1 Chitinispirillaceae bacterium
ACGATATTTCAGGGAGCGCAACAACTCATCACGGATTAAGAATTACAGCTGGGAGTACAATCTGGTGAAGGATACGTCTGTAAACGCATTTGCCATGCCGGGAGGCAAGGTGGCTGTATTCACCGGTATTCTGCCGGTTGCGCAGGGTTCCAACGGACTGGCCGTAGTGATGGGACATGAGATAGCACATGCGGTCGCGAACCATGGAAATGAGCGCATGAGTCAACTGCTACTGATACAGCTTGGAGGAATGGCGCTTTCTGAGGCTCTGAAAAAGCAGCCTTCGTTGACAAGGCAACTGGCACTTGCCGCATTCGGAGTAGGAGCCCAGCTAGGAATACTTCTTCCGTACAGCCGGACACATGAAACCGAGGCTGACAGACTGGGGATGATTTTCATGGCCATGGCCGGGTATAATCCGGTTGAGGCGATTGAGTTCTGGCAGAGAATGCAGGAAAGGGATGGCCCCACAGTTCCGGAGTTTCTCAGTACTCATCCCTCTGATCAGACAAGGATCGAAAACCTGAAAAAATTTCTTCCTGAAGCAATGAAGTATTACAGGAAGAGCTGATCGAATGTTCTAAAAGCAGAATATCTCGCCCCTTCAGGGCTTCCGGAGAAACTGGCGTACAATAGATTACCCAGGCCTTCAGCCTGGGCTATTAAATTACGCCCTTTCAGGGCTATACGATAAACACACTTCAGGATTAACATAGGTTACTCCATTGAGTAATTCAGGTGCGTTACATTCAACTAAGGCTTTTTCGATTGTTTTTGCGTCCATTTCGCTCTCTCTCCTCCAGAAAGCTCCTGAGATAAGCTGCCGTGTGTGAGGATTTACTCCTGATTATCTGTGCAGGTGTACCCTGGGCAACTATTCTCCCTCCTCCATCACCGCCCTCCGGGCCAAGGTCTATTATCCAGTCCGCCTCCGCAATTATATCCATATTGTGTTCAATTATCACAACTGAGTTGCCGGCGTCAACCAGACGGTGAAGTACCTGAATAAGTTTGTCAATATCAGCGATATGCAGACCCACTGTCGGTTCATCGAGCACATAAACCGTGTGATTACGTGCTTTTCTGCTTCCACGCAGAGGCTTATCTGAAACAGCTTTGCCCAGCTCGGTGACAAGCTTTATCCTCTGTGCCTCACCACCGCTCAATGACGGACTCTGCTGACCAAGAGTCAGATAACCAAGACCGGTTTCCTGAAGCAGCTTAAGGGAACTGTGAATCGAATGATGAGCTGAGAAGAATTCAACCGCCTCATCTACATTCATTTTTAGTACATCAGAGATCGATTTACCTTTAAATCTGATTTCCAGTGTTTCAGGAGTAAAACGTGAACCTCCACAGACCTCACATGTCACATTTACATCAGGAAGAAAACTCATCTCTATGGTCTTTATCCCCTGCCCCTTACATTCGCTGCAGCGGCCCTGCTCGACATTAAATGAAAAACGGCTGGGAGTATACCCCCGCATTATTGCCTCAGGGGTACGGGAGAAGAGCTTCCGGATATCATCCATGAAACCCACATAGGTGGCAGGACAGGAACGAGGCGTTTTCCCGATCGGCCTCTGGTCAACCTCAAGAATCCGCGAGATAGATTCCCAACCGGTTATTTCTTTACAGCCAATAGCAGGTGCTTTTCCGGATGAAAGTTTTTCCTTGATATTCTGATAAAAGATGTCTCTGACAAGGGTACTTTTACCGCTTCCGCTGACACCGGTTACGCACACGATTTTTCCTGTCGGAAAGCGGACATCGATTCCTTTCAGGTTATGCATACCTGCAGAATGGATCGTGATCCACTCTGCATCCCTGACAGGTCTCTTCTCCATGCTGTGAAAAAGAGGCTCTCTGAGGTATTTACCAGTAATTGATTTTTTATTCTTGATGATGTCATCTATGGAGCCTCTGGCAAGCAGCTTTCCACCGTTTTTTCCTCCTCCC
>DAOTAZ010000509.1:0-1947 GCA_035382965.1 Chitinispirillaceae bacterium
GGAAGGATGTATCACTCTTACCACCCATAATTATCAGGCAAAGCAGATCAATGAGGAGAGGATGAGGAGGCTTGAGGGGAGACCCTGGATTTTCAAGGCGAAGATAGAGGGGGATTTTCCGGAGTATTCTTATCCCACAGATTCGCAGCTTGAGCTCAGGGTCGGAGCCCAGGTGATGTTTGTCAAGAATGACACGCGGCCGGATAAACGCTATTTCAATGGGAAAATCGGAAAAGTGGCGGATATCGATGAGGATAAGGTGTATGTAAAGTGTTCCGATGATGAGCCGGTTATAGAGGTGGAGATGGACTGCTGGGAAAACATGAAATACGGGCTTGATAAAGAGAGCGGTGAGATAGTGGAGACTGTTACAGGTAAATTTACCCAGTACCCTCTCAAGGCCGCCTGGGCAATAACAATACATAAAAGTCAGGGGCTTACATTTGACAAGGTGGTTATCGATGCCGGAGCGGCTTTTGCACATGGACAGGTATATGTAGCTCTCAGCAGGTGCAGAACTCTCGAAGGGCTTTTTCTTACCTCGAGGCTTACCCCCAGGGTGCTGATAAACAGCTCTTCAGTGTCGGAATTTATAAAAAGTACGGAAAAGTATCATCCTGACGAGAACCATCTGTTAAAAGCCATGATCTCTTTTCAGCAAAGTCTTCTCAGGGAGCTGTTTGACCTTAATACGGTCGATAGAGAGATCCGTGCTCTTATGAGGCTTGCGAAAGAGAACAAAGAGTGTCTCTGTCCCGGATTGATGGATTCTCTTACTGATCTCAATGCTAAAGTAAAAAATGAGATAACCGATGTGGCGGATCGGTTCAGTTTACAGATTCAGGGATTGCTGCGTAAAGAGCCTGTTGTTGAGCGTAATGAAGAGCTTCTGGAGAGGATCAGGAAGGGATGTGTGTATTTCAGGGAAAAGCTGGAATCTCATGTCGGCGGTATTCTGTGTGAGGGAGGAAAAATCGATGTTGATAAAAAGGAAATACGAAAATCGATCGCTGCAAGTATCACGCGGCTATGGGAGGAAATGGAGAAAAAATCACACTGTTTTCAGGTGTGCGGCTCCGGTTTTTCTGTAAAGACATATCTGGAAGCGCGGGCTAAAGCTGCAATTGAGAAGCCATCAGTGAAGGAGAGTGTTACAAAGCCTGAGACTTTTGATTTCTCCGATGTGGATCAGGAGCTCTATATGGTACTTAAATCCTGGAGAAGGCAAAAGGCCGGTTCTCTGGACAAGCCGGAGTTCATGATTTTAAGCAACAAGACAATTGCCGGCATAAGCACATTGTTACCATCCTCGATGAAAGAGCTCAAGGGTGTTACCGGGATCGGAAGGAGGAAGCTTAAGGAGTATGGGGAGGAGATTCTGGGAGTTATAGCGGAGTATTGCAAAAAAAACGGGATAGAATACTGCCTCAAGGATGAACCGGTGAAGGATTCTCCTAAAAGGGAGAGGGTAAACACAAGGCAGGTCAGCCTGGATCTTTTAAATTCAGGAAAAACACTTCAGGAGGTAGCCTCAATAAGGGGGCTGAGCCTTTCCACAATCGAGGGGCATATCGCAGATCTTATCAGTACCGGAGATCTTGACATTTCCAGAATACTGTCTGAGGAAAAGATCTCAGAAATCAGTGAGTTTTTTCTGAGTCATAATTCAAGGGAGCTTTCTCCCGCGAAAGAAAATTTTGGTGACAAATACTCTTATGGTGAATTGCGGATGGTTCTTGCGCATCTTGATTCTATCGGGCAGGAGAACGCAGTGTTATGACACTAGGGAAAAGATTCCTGTGAAATAAGAAGAATACCCTCTTTAAATGCTTGACACACTGTTTTCCTGAGAAATATTTTATGGTAAATTGACTGATGGGCACATTACCTCTTGGAAAGGGGGCCTCAATGGCTAAAATCAGCAAGAGCCAGCTTGAGAAACTTCAA
>DAOTAZ010000510.1:0-1933 GCA_035382965.1 Chitinispirillaceae bacterium
TCTTCACTGGATTGAACCACCAGGTGATAGTGGTTATCCATGATAGACCAGGAGAGGCACTTGAAGGAGTACTTTCCCTTGGCAATAGAGATCTGTTTGAGTAAGTAAGTTTTCATTTTCTCACTTGAGAAGACTTTTAGTTCAGGGATGCAGACAGATCTGATTTGGTAGAAGGCATTTGGGACAATCATTCGGGGTTTGGTCGCCATGTGTCCTCCTTTACTATACACGTGTGTATCCTGAGGGTTATTCAGGGTAAAAAGAGAGTAGCAAAAACCGGGGCAGTTTTGAGTAATAGATTCACCTTTGGGATGAGCGGCGCAGAGGGGAAAATTCGCCCCTGAGATAACTTGCTGATTAAAGGCATGTTCAATAAATCATCTCCGGGGTAAATGAAAAAGAGCTTAAATCATTAATTCATCTCTAAGATAAAAAAGTACTCTTTGAAATGAAAAACAGTTAGCGCCATGTCAAACACAAAAGTCAGAAACACAAATGTACTGGTTTATCTGAAAAAAGAAAAGACACCCCATTAAGAGGTGCCTTCACGGTTAAATGTATTCCGGCCTTTTTTACTGATTGTATTCCTTCAAAGCATCGGTATTGATCACTTTAAGTTCTACACGCCTGTTAACCTTTCGTCCTTCGGCAGTGCTGTTTGATGCCTTTGGAAGATCAGGACCGTATCCTTTTGCTGTTAGCCTCTGAAGCAGGTTTGGAGATACACTCACCAGATATGAGCGAACCGATTCTGCTCTCATCTGGCTCAGCATCATGTTCTTATCATACCTGCCGATGTTATCGGTGTGTCCGCCAACCTCAATGAGCAGCTTGGGATATTTCTCAAGCATTTTTGCGATTATATTGAGATATGGGCGTGAGTTAATGGATATTTCCGTTTTCCCACTCTCGAAATAAACAGCATCAAGCAGCAGCATACCAGTGGAGAGTAACTGTTTTTCAGCTTCAGAACGTTTTGATTTCTCCTCTTCGAGTTTTTTCTTTACCAACGTAAGAGAGTCAGCCAGAGCGATAGAGTCTCTACGGGTCTTCTCGGCCAACTGCTGAGCAACCTGAGCGAGCGAATCTGCCCGGCGCTGCTGAGCCAGAGAATCCTCTCGTGCCTTTTTGGCAAGAGCACTTGACTCTTCTTCAAGTTGTTTTGCTTTGCGTTCCAGTTCCGCTTTTTCATGCGCTTCCTGCTTAGCTTTTTCAGCAGCTTCTCTCCGTTTACGTTCCAGAACATCAACAGAGAAAGTTATGCCGCCAAAAAGCCTGAACTTCTCAAGTGCATATTTATCCTGAACCTTCTGGCGAGGCTCTGAAAGTGCTATGTCAGATCCAAAAGTGAAGGAAACAAAATAGGGACTTCTGATAGTAAAAGACGGGGTGATCCAGAACGGATCAGAAGAAAACTCCACATCGTGCAGGTAGGTCCGGGAATTCAATTCTACTCCCAGGCTTACATACCGACCGAAGATACCCTGAATGCCAGCAGAGAGAATCATCAGATTGGATTGTGATTCTTCAACGGATGTAACAAATGCCTGATTGAGCATGATTTTCAGGGCAGTTTTTTCATCTCCATAAATAAAGCTTTCTATCAGCCTGCCCATCATATCATATCCGATGCGGGTGTCGAAATAGTTGAACCCATCGGCTCTGTTTTTATTAATCTGATTTGCCGCTGTTCCGCCAATCAATACAAGCTGAGCTCCAAGTCTGAAAGGAGCTTCTGCCGGGAGAGGCAGCATTCCCTGAACTCCTCCGGTGATGGAACCTAAACCGGAACTGTTGCTGTAGTCATATTTGTTGAGTCCAAAGAAGGAGAGGGTTGCAAAGAGTTCAATATAGTCGCTTGTAGCAAAGGAGAATGCTACTTTACCGGTACCAACGTTGGTGCCCTTGTTTGGTGCATCCGGTATTGAGTTTT
>DAOTAZ010000511.1:0-1920 GCA_035382965.1 Chitinispirillaceae bacterium
TCACTGCCGGTCTGACGCAAAGCAAAATCGTAGATATCCGCATCGAACACAGGTACGGAAACAGTGATTGTTTCCACTGTAACAGGTTTTATGTCTGCAACAGGTTCAGTCCTACCCGCTGAAACTGAATCGTAATAGTATGCTATCCTCTGCTCAAGGGTTTCGGATGTAAAAGTATCGAATACTCTTATTGTGGTACCTTTTGATACTTGCCTTAAATCCTTACTCATTCCAGGGTTTAGCAGAAAGAATTCATCTGTGGTGATGCCAAGGATTCGAGCAATCTGAACCGGGCTCAGATCCTGAGAAAGAAATATATCCCTGACACTCATTCTCCCCTCAAACTCAATTTCTCCGAAATATTTCCGGTAATTTTCCGCAACTTCCAGAGCAGCAAGAAAACAACTGTAAAAATTCCGGGATGCGAATCTGAAAGAGGGGCTTTTATGTTTGTCAATCACAACTCCGGGATCATTTGAGCCTGCTGCCTCAACAGCCCTTAGCATCCCCGGTAAACCGTAATTGTAAGCAGTAATGGCAAGCGGCCAGTTTTTCAGGTGTCGGTAATTTCTGGAGAGAACTCTCGCGGCAGCATCGGTTGACAATATCGGATCTCTCCGCTCATCGACTGATCTGTCGACCCTCAACAGGAATTGTTTTGCTGTCGCAGGCATGAACTGCCAGATTCCCACCGCACCGACTTTGGAAGTGATAAAAGGATCAAACGAGGACTCCACATGAGGAAGATAAGCCAGCTCTGATGGCAAACCATATCTGGTCAGTATTGCTTTTATGGTGTCGATATAAGCGCCGGACCGGTACAAGCCTCTTAAAAACTGATCTTTCTGGCCCCGTTGAAAGCGTACCCTGTACTCCGCACTGTCAAGCCTGCTTCCGGGATTGCTGTAAAAAAGCGAATCGATCCTCTTTTCAATTGCACCCCAGGTACTTCTTTTTCCAGTACGTACTTTTATGATGGCGGAGATAATCTCCTTCCTGAGACTCTCCAGATTGCGGCCCGACTCTCTTCCCTGGATTCCTCCGGTGTTTACCGTTTCGTAAACGATCAGAGGGAATTCACTATCATGGAGCAATCCCTGATCCTGCGAAAGCTCAGTATAGATCCTTATCCAGAACTTGACATTATTTTTCAGGTTTTCCGGTACAGGAAAAAGGGTGCTGCCTCCATACACAAATGCATAAAAAAGAAAAAAAGGGGCCAGGAGACACCATAAAGAAGCCATCTTCAGCATAGAGCTTCAGATTTCCGCGTGACGATCCTTTTTACCGATCTGCTCTTTTATACTGAAAGAAGAAATCTCCGGCTTAACAAGCCTCAGATAATCCTCAGTTGGCATGCTGACAAGTTCACGGTGATTACCGGCATTAAAAACAATACGGGAACTCTCGGAAAGAACCGTAGACATATAAACCTTCATTCCAAAAAACTCCCCAAATGGCGGCTCACCACCCGGCTCGCATTCATCCATGATACCAGCATACTCTTCCTCTTCGGCAAGCGCCACTGTTGAGGCCCCGGTTATCTCCTTTACCCTGCGCAGGTCAACGATATGGGAGGCCGGCAACACGGTCATAATCATTCCCCTGTCAGTCTTCACAATCACCACCTTGGCCATCTCTGAACCCGGCACATGAGCCTGAGCAGCTATCTCCTGCGCCGTATAGGCAGTTGAGTGCATTATCACCTGGTACTTTATTCTATTCTGATCTAAAAGTTCCTTCAGTTTCTTATACATAGAGCTATCCCCATTAAAGCATAGTATTATCCTGGCTTTAATCATTGATTGCAAATAATATGCCTGGAGAATTCCGGATAGGGTCGGAATTGGAATGATTTAGAGAGTCGGAATGGTTTCAGACAACAATAAAGTCGCTTAAATTTCCAAAAGGGAGACAATG
>DAOTAZ010000512.1:0-1918 GCA_035382965.1 Chitinispirillaceae bacterium
AATATAGGTTCGGTGGCCTTGATCTTTTGTTAAATTAACCGGACACTACTGATTTTTTATATAACAATGAGAAACCTATGAACAGACAATTCACCCGATATCGCTACTTCCCCTGCACAGTGGGCCTTTTTTCACTAATTCTATCCTGTCAGGGGATTACCAATGCTTTGAGACCGCTTTTAATATCAGAGGAAGATGAGATCAAACTGGGAAACAGTTTCAAAGCACAGATTCTCTCCGATACCCGGGAGTATCCCCAATACAATGGGAACCAGGCAGTCATAAGATTCGTTGATTCAGTTGGACAATATCTGGCATCTGTCCAGGATGAGCGCCCGAATCTTCCTTTTACCTTCACAATACTCGACAAAGATGAAATAAATGCGTTTGCAATCCCAGGCGGACATATTTTTGTCTATACCGGGCTTTTGAGAAATATCGAGAGCACATCTGAACTTGCCGGAGTGCTTGCACACGAGATCGCGCACATTACCCTCTATCACGGCGTTAACAAGATGGTACAGGGGGAAGCTTTAAACCTTGTAAACACTATCCTCTTTGGCAGCGACTCCTCCTCAATTGCCGGAGCTATCGCAAACCTTGTTGAAAGCCTGGCATTTCTGAAATTAAGCAAAAACGATGAGTACGATGCGGACAAGTACTCGGTTCGGTATACCACAGATGCTGGAATCAACCCTGCAGGGATGAAACATTTTCTTAAATTTTTACTTGACAAGTATGGTGAAGAACCAAAAATTTTCGAGCCTCTCTCCACCCACCCGCGTACAAGTGAGCGTATCAATGCTATCGAAAAGGAGATTTCCAGAACCCCCGGAGCTCCTAAAGACGATACATCGCTGCTGTATAAAGAGGAATACCAGAAGATTAAGGGGCTGATTTAAATCTCAGGGATAAAACCCCACACTGATCCCGAAATTTGACGCATACCCGGTATGTCTCCACGGATGTTCCCCCTGAGACGAATCAACCTTGCGTTTGAATCCGGCACCAAACCCTGCTTTACCGCTGATATAGTATTTCCAGGAAAATTCGTATGAAAATATGGCATGGGGAACTATCGATGATGAGAGCTCATAGCCCTGGAAAGAGCCGTACTTCAGCCATGACGGATACAGTTTCTTAAACCCACAGAGTGTCTCTAAACCGACTGTCAATTTTTTAGTAACCTTTGATGTGACTTTGATATCGGGATCTATATACCAGCTCCCTCTCTTCCCCAGAGAACCATCTATTTCAGGATAACCAGCTACATATAAATTGTAGTAAATCTCTCCTCCATACCTGAGCCTTAACTTTTTATAAAGATCACCGGAAAAGCCAAACCCTGTCTTTAAAACAACATTCTTTGATCCCAGCCAGACCCCGGTATTGGTTTTATAAAAGAGAGGAAATGTTACCCCTATTCTCGGTTCAATATTTCCGATTTTGTAACCGACATAGGTAGTGAAATCTCCTAATGCAAAAGCACTGAAAACCGTATCACAGGGGATTTTCTTTCCATTGACATTCAGAGAATCCCTCTTTTCCACAGTACACTGAAGCGGAATACCGACAAACCCCTTTAATTTCCCGTAAGAAAAATAGCTGTCAAAGGCAAGTTTATTGTAGGCGTTGAGAGCATCACGATTGGGATAATGACTCATCCAGGAACTTATCCCGCATGTCACAGGGCCGGTATGAAACTTGATTTTTTTGGCAGTTTTCCCTTCTGCAGGCTTATTTTTGCTGTCACTATCCGCTGAAGATGGGACAGCAAGTATAGAAACCAGAAGAAGCATTATTATTGAATTCATCTTTTTCTCCACCACCCATACCCCTATATGGGTAGTTTCTGGTCTGCTATCTCAGAACAGGATATGTCTAATATTTAACTATTAACAATAAATAAATGCAATAA
>DAOTAZ010000513.1:0-1902 GCA_035382965.1 Chitinispirillaceae bacterium
TGTTCACCTGAGGGAGCCGGGCCGGGAGGACAAGGAGACTATTGCCACAGGTACCCAGGCAGCCGCCGCAGGCGGCTTTACATCTGTAGCATGCATGCCCAATACCACACCTGCTCTGGATGAGGAGTCCAAGATCAGGTATGTGATTCAGCGGGCAGAGCATTGCCCATGCAGGATTTATCCTGTCGGGGCGATCACAAGGGGTCTGGAGGGGGAGGAACTGGCTCCAATTGGCGAGATGGTAAAGGCGGGAGCCAGGGGAGTGACCGATGATGGGAAATCGGTGGCTAAATCCAATCTCATGCGGAATGCTCTTAACTACTCTAAATCCTTCAATATCCCGGTACTTTGTCATTGTGAGGACACCGCGCTGAGCCAGAAGGGACACATGAATGAGGGGATAGTTTCCACCCGTCTGGGTGTGAGAGGTATTCCTACCATCTCAGAGGAGATTGTGGTGGCAAGGGATATTCTGCTTGCAGAATATACAGGCGCCCGGATTCATATAATGCATGTGTCTACTGCCGGGTCTGTGCGGCTTATCCGTGAAGCAAAAAAACGCGGCGTGAGGGTGACTGCGGAAACATGCCCTCATTATATCGCTTTGACAGATGAGGATGTCGGGCTCTATTGTACCAATAAGAAAATGAATCCCCCTCTTCGTACTGCTCTTGACCGTGATGCTGTAATTAAGGGGCTTGTTGACGGCACTATCGATGTTATTGCAAGTGATCATGCTCCCCATGTGCCTGAGGAGAAGGATGTTGAGTTTGATGCAGCCTCATTTGGGGTGATAGGCCTTGAGACATCGGTGGGTGTAGTGATCAACTACCTGGTATCAAAAGATATTCTGAAGCCGTCCGTGATGGTTGAGAAGATGAGCCTTAACCCTAACCGGATTCTGGGAACTGCAGGAGGGACACTTTCGGTGGGTGCTCTGGCAGACGTCACCATAATCGATCCGGAAGAGCAGTGGACTGTTGATCCCAGATGTTTCTTTTCCAAATCACACAACACTGCTTTTGAGGGTTTCTCTCTGCGCGGTTGTGCTGTCTACACTATTCTTGGTGGAAGAGTAGTTTTCCGGAAAAATCGGTCTGATTGACGAGTTAAAGGCTGGTTAACTCTGTCGTAGATCACGATAATTGTGCCGCTGTAATCAACTTTATTCTGTTTCGTTTTACGAATGATAGCGGAAAGTATCATATCAGAATTACCTGCCCTTTTCAGGCAGATAACTCTGATACTGGTATTTCAGTGGAAACTTCTTTCCTTGTAAGAATCAGGTCCGGTTGGCTACTGCACACCAAGCTTTATGTTTTTAATATAGCTGTTGTTATCGATGTCTCTGAATTTAACAACGGCCAGATATATTCCTCCCTCCACCTTTCTTCCATTCCGGTTTCGTGCTTCCCAGAATAGGCCATAATTGGTGGATGTGGATGCTTTCAGAAGATCTACACCACTTGCCATCAGATTGCCAACCGCATCATAGATTGTGGCTTTGCCGTATGATTCTTTACCGTCTTTAGGTTTATCTGTGAAAGGTACAAGTGGCTTTTTGGAAATAACAGACACCAGCATCCCTTCCTGCTTGTCTCCGATAACATTGGCATAGCGCATTCTGACTTCTGCCGGAAGCGTGTTGATCGATCCTGGTCTGTAAGGGTTGGGATAAACAGAAATGATGACAGCGTTGTTTCCTGCCATCTCTACCAGTACTTTTCTGGAGATTGAGGCATTTGGAGGTGCATTCCCGGCACTGTCTGAACCTCCTGAAACATACTGCATCATGTCCTTGTAAGGAGTGATCTCAAATTTGGCATTTGACTGATCAGCAAGGATGATTGTAATGTTGTCAATGAAGACCCGGGATCCGCTTGAATAGAAGCGTGAGTTTTG
>DAOTAZ010000514.1:0-1900 GCA_035382965.1 Chitinispirillaceae bacterium
TCACGTAGAAAGTCCTGCCCATGACGGTCTTCCGGCATGAATAATGATTCGTTACCTTCAGCGGGGTTTTAGGTGCCAGGGACACGTCCCCTACCTTTTTTTAAATCTTTTAATACCTGAATCCATGCTTTCCACAAATGTTTGTTCTTCAGATTTGGATCAGGGTCGAATGTTTTTCATCCAATTTTTTCTGGAGAGTAATCCAGAAACGATTATTTCTGATCCAAAGCCTCGATGAATCTATCTGCAGACAGCTAAGCTGCGCTCATTAAAACACGAAGCTTTTTTAAACTTCCCTCAGCATATTTCCCCGTATCCCTGTAAAAGAAAAAAACAGTCCGTCCCCTTTTTTGCTTTTATAAGCGCTTAAACAGCCACCTTCCTCATGGCACCCCCCTTGCTCCCCAATGTTAAAGGAGGTTCTGATGTTTCTTAAATGGTTCCCCTGGAAATTCATGATAAAGCGGGCGGCGCGGGCCAGGGGATTTGTAGATCCCATTCTTCTCTTATCCACCTTTAACAGATTCTCTCAGCCCTCTGAGGTCTGGGCTCCGGTGGAACTGATGCGTGCCGGAGCGGTACTTCATGCCCGGGGGCTTATAAACAGCCAGGTGATCCAGCACAACCTTGATTGGGTCTGGCCCTACTGGGTGGAGCGTCAGTTCGAGCCTCTGGACATCTCCTTTATCCCCCGTGCCTTTTCCATGACCCACATAAACCTCACTCATCGTAACTGGACCGCTACCGGTATTCCCGGTTTTGATGAGCTCTCTCTGGTTGATCCACGGGGGCTTGTCACACCACTGTTTGACAGTTGGTCAATTGACGGATGGGTGACAGGAAAGGATGGCAGGCGGCTTGTTCCATCGAGGGAGAAAAACGCCGAACAGAAGATTGTGTGTGACCGCTCGGCGGTGGTGATCACCCGTTTTGTCAACGAGGGACTCTCTCTTGAGACAAGGGTTGAATCTGTGCTTTCAAACGGGGTGCCGGTATGCCGGATCGATTTTTCGGCAGAGTCTCCTCCCGGGGGACTTCTTGTGGTGTCGCTTCGTCCCTACAACCCGGAGGGGGTAAGCTTTATTCACGATATCTCCCTTTTCCATGCAGGTGATGGCTGGAGAGTGAACAAAAAATGGGGAGTCGTTTTTAACTGTAAACCAGATCATCACCGTTTTTCAGAATATAGACACGGGGATGTGTATCACTGGATCGATTCGAAGACTCCGGATTTGCGGCGTTCGGTTCACTGTGAGGTGGGGATGGCCACTGCGATGGCCGCTTATAATATCTCACCTGGACAAAGAAAGCAGGTGATGATTCAGATTCCTCTTGAGAAGGGAAAATCGTTTGACAAGAAGGTGTTTCCAGTTTCCGCTGACATCAAAGATATCTGGAAACAGAGCATAAAAGGGGTCTGTGAGGCTGAGATTCCCTGGGGGAGATTTGAGGAGCTTTACAGGACGGCAATACACACACTGGTGCTTCACTCCCCCGATGAGTGTTATGCCGGTCCCTACACTTACAAGCGGTTCTGGTTCAGGGATGCGGCTTTCATAGTAAATGCGCTTCTTCTGGCAGGGTTACAATCCAGGGCAGAGAGAATCATAAACAACTTTTTCTCCCGCCAGAACTTAGCCGGATATTTCCACTCCCAGGAGGGAGAGTGGGATTCAAACGGGGAGGCGCTATGGGCGATGTGGAGGTATTGTCTGGTAAGCGGTGTCAAGCCTCCTGTTGCATGGCTGGAATCTGTAGAGAAGGCAGCGGAGTGGATTGTAAAGAAGCGAATTGTACCTGAAGGTGGAGCTCTTTACTCCGGGCTTTTCCCTGCTGGTTTCAGTGCCGAGCATCTTGGGCCCAATGATTACTATTACTGGGATGACTTCTGGGGTGTGGC
>DAOTAZ010000515.1:0-1894 GCA_035382965.1 Chitinispirillaceae bacterium
TGTCAGGCTGTGAAGGTTTGCGACAAAGCAGAAAAGCTCTCCCTTTTCCTGTGATTCCACCATGGGGCGGATCATACCAAGGTAATTTCCTATATGGATAGTACCTGAAGGCTTTATACCCGATAAAATCCGCATCTGTTACTCCTTCACCGGTTCAATAGAGATACTGTACTCAGACCTGAAAAACAAATCTGAAAAAAATACCGGAGAGAAAATAACAAACAAGAGAGAAAAAAACGTAGTAATAGTACCAGCCTCTGCCATTATCGGAGATTAAAGAATCATTCACAGAAGCATCACTGGATGACATGTGATTCAGGTGCCAGTCATAGACAGCGTAAGCACAGACAGGAAAGAAAAGCCCGATAACTGCCCAAAACAACTGCCTTACCATATCCATTCCCCAGAACTCTTCCGCTATCAGAAAATTTGCCGCGAAAACAAGAAATGAGAAGCCAATCAGGGGAAAGAAAGCATCAAGTGACCGCCTGTATGCTTTCATGTATACTGCACTTTTCCCTTCTGCTTTCCTGAAACCGGTCAGATCCAGAACTGAGGCTTTCCCGGATACCTCAAGATTTTTCCTTAATGTCTCAAGAAAAATATCGAGTTCCTCAAGGTATAGAGGTACTTTAATAGAACCATCATTTGAGTATAGAACCAGAAATCCTTTTGAAGGAAATATCTTGATAAAGTTAATTCTGAGAACATCGGTAAAGCGGATCAGTGAGATCCTGTAAGGACTCTTCCTGATAATGCGGTCATCCGTGACTATGTACTCTACCCTGCGGAGTTCTCTCTTCAGAAAAAACATAAAAAACAGAAGAGCCGCGATTGTGGAGTTTAAGTAGATCGCAGCCCTGAGAGCAGAACCGATGATTATGCCATAAGTGACAAAGGAGAGCAGCGAAGGAATCCATGAGAGGACAAATACTCCAGCCACAACTGCTGTAAAAATGACCTCTGTGTATAAAAACCTCCTCTGGAGCCTGAATATTTTCCGGGTGTCAGTATTCATCATAATTACTTTCCTCTTTCACGTGCTATCCGGATATTTTCAAGCCCGGCTATGCCTCCTGAGTGCCCTTTATTCTTTGCCGCGGTATAAAAATATTCTGCCTGGCTGTAAAGCTGATGCCGGAAAGAGAGATTGCCTGCAAGTAGGGCAAGCTCAATGAAATCCGGAAAGAGCTCAAACCCCCTGGCGGCCTCCTCGATGGCAACCATGTCATTTCCCTTTTTCTCCAGAAGAAGCACAATTTTATAAATGATCCACTTGTTGCTGCTGTCTTTTTCGAAAGATGATTTAAGATAGTAAAGGGCTTTGTCGAAATCCCCCTTTGCCTCATAGAGCTCTGCCAAAAACATGCTCACTTTCTGTTCGTTTTTGCCCCACTCCCGGAAAGAGGAGAGCCATCTTATTGCTTCATCGATGTCATTGAGCTCCCGGTAAATCTCGGCTAACGCAAGATACGATTCCTCATTTTCCGGATAAAGCTCTGTAATCTTCTCAAAAGTGGTAACTGCTTCCGGATATGACTGCAACCTCCTGTAGGATGCGGCCAGGATAAGAAGCGCCTTCTGGTCATCAGGAGAGATTTCAAGAGCACGCCTGAGAGCTGCAATACACTCACCGAAATCCTCAAGTGTGTAGTACGCAATTGCCAGGTTAAGGTGAGCACGAAAAAAATCAGGAGCATGAGTCAACATCGCCCTGTAGTAGACTATACTCTGAGGAATACTGTCGAGCTGAAAGTATGCATTCCCCAGGTTGAAATTGCAGATCACCTCATTTTCACCCTCCTCAATTGCCTTTTTGTAAAGACGTATGGCGTCAGAGTATTTCTGCTGGTTGTAAAGACTGTTTGCCTGGTCCAGGCTGGAAGCAGAAACT
>DAOTAZ010000516.1:0-1875 GCA_035382965.1 Chitinispirillaceae bacterium
GAGGCACTGGGGGGATATGATCGGGCTTCCTCCAGAGGAGAGGATATCAAACCCGGTTTTCTCATCGATGGTGGATTCTTTCTACAGCGCCTTTGGTATGGCAATTGATACTTTTTCCCGTACTCAACAGTATATCAGCTTGATTTATAATGGACTTAGAGAAGTCGAGAAGTTTTCATGGGCTGGTTCTGCCGAAAAATACAGAAAAGTTTACGATACGGTTTCTTACAGAGGAATGTAATGTCTATTTGACAAAATGATCTTAAAAATCTATAATATTGGCTGAGTATTTTTCAGAATAATATGGAGGTTTTTATGACTGCTTCTGGAGTTGTCATCGGCCTGGTTGTTGGAGTGGTAATCGGCTCAATCTTCTGGTTTTTATTGAATGCACTCCGCCAGAAAAAAATCAGCAAATCCCATGAAGAGCGGGATAGCATTATCTCTTCCATCGGTGAGAAGCTCGCTGATGTGGATGTACTGATGGCATCGTACAGATCGGGCCTGATTAAGGGCAAGGAGTTCAGGAAAACCCTTTCTGTGAAGCTTGAAGCGATTAACAGGCTTCTAAAACCTAATATGCATAAACTTGAAGTTTACTATGTTAAATATGTAGAAAATCTGATTGGTGAATTCAACAGGGTTGCCTTTTCCAGAACATCTGAAGTATCAGAAGAGATTCCGGATTCTCAGATATCTGCTGATGAGGATACTCCTGCCGTAGCATTTCAGGAGTCTTTTGAACCCCAGGCTCAACCGGAACTGGAAGTAAGTATTCCTGAAACAGCTCAGACCATTAAGGATCAGGAACCAGAACAGGAGATCTCATCAGAACCGGTTCAGCAGGAATCAGAGGAAGCGGTTGAGGTTGAAGAAAAAGCGGAAGCCCAGGATTCACCTGCTGCAGTGATTGCCCCGGAAGAGGAAGTAAAAGCGGTTGATTGGGAATTGCAATTTGAGCCTGAAGAGGAAGCTGTTGAGGAGCCTGCTAAGCAAGAGGAACCTCAAATATCTGCGGTTGAAGATGGGATCAAAGAGGAGGGGGAAGAGGAGCAGGAATTTGTTGAAATAACTCTGGAGGAAAAGTCAGAAGAGAGTGTTGAAGCGGAGAGCCCTGCTGAGCCGGAGATCTCTCTGGATACTCCTGAAGAGAGTAAAATTGAGGAAGTAGAGGAAGAGGTAGTGGCACCTGTAGTCTCTGCTGAGGAGCCGGTAGAGAGCAAGCAGGAAGCAGAGGATGAAGAGTTCACAATGGAAACAATAATGGATCTGGATATAAGCCGGATTCCACGTTCTCCTCAGGAGTTTCCAACTGAACTGCGCATGCCTGAAAAAAAGACTGAAATTTCCGAGTTTGAGGAAAACTTTAAAGAGATTGAAGCTTCCATTTCTGAAAAGACCGACACTGATTATGGCACCGTAACACAGGTAAAAGCCGAAGAAAAGGTAGTCGGAGGTGAACCAGAGCAGGAAATAGCCTCACTGCAGTCTCATGGGGGTGAGGTGATCGGTCCTGCTTATGAATTGCAGGAAGAAGAGTCGGGTATTGAAGTCTTTGAGATAAAAGATCAGGCGGATGAGGAAAAGAAACCTGAAGAAAAGGCGAAGAGTGAAGGGAGTGAAGATCATGATATGCTGACTGGTGATGATATCGCCAGTAAGATCGATGCTTTCTTCAAACTCTAAATCTGTCTGTTTACATTACAGCGGCCTTATCCTGCGCAAGAAGCTCCAGAATAAGACCGCTGCTTTTTTTTATGAACCGAGTGCTCTTGAAACTTCATTTCTGTCTTTACCTGCAGTAAAATTGCTACTTTATTTTTGAACAATCTCCTTAAAAAACTCTATTGCGCCCTTTATATCATTTTCATCCGG
>DAOTAZ010000517.1:0-1856 GCA_035382965.1 Chitinispirillaceae bacterium
ATTATGCAGAGGGGCAAAAGCACCTAATTCCGCTATAGCATTTTTCACATCCTCTGTGACTACCTCTGCTCCGCTGAACCTGTCACCTCCATGAACTACTCTATGGCCAACAGCAGTAATCTCGTCTTTGCTTTTAATTACAGATGAGCTAGTGAGTTCTTCGATCATCGATGCAAAAGCGGCGGCATGATCACCTCTTGGCAGATCTTTAGTTTTATGTGTGGAGTTGAGGTGAATGGTGTGTCTGGTACCATTTTCTCCAATCTTTTCCACGCTTCCGTAAGCGTTCCGTTTTTCATCACTGGTGTCAAATAGATGATATTTCAGTGATGAGGAACCGCAATTTATAACAAGTATTTTTTCTGGCGTTTTGCTTTCGAGCCTGAAACCGTAGGGGTCCTCGTTTTTACGGAAAGAGGGATCCAGGAAATCTTTATTGCCTTGTCCCAGAGGGCTGTTTTTAAGTCTGTCTGTGATGATCTTGGAGAGATAACGAACTGTTGAAGGATGGATGAGCATTTCTGATGAGAAGATTGCCTGCGGAATGATAAAAGCTCTGCACCGGCTTATCCCGATTACATCAGCGGGATTCTTTTCACCAGTCATCATTGATATTTCCCCGAAAACATCACCAGCCTTCAGAGTCATCAATTGATGGCTTTCTCCGCTGTTATCTCTGATAGAAATTTCTGCAGTTCCTTCTATGAGAATACCTAAAAATCTGCCTTCTTTGCCGTATTCAATTATGGCTTCATTAGATTCAAAGGTGATAATCTGTGATTCGTCGATAATCTTTTTTAAAGTTTTATCCTGATAATCCTTAAAGAGGGGAACTTCCTTCAAAAAAGAGAAAATATCCTTTACAGTCATTATCACTCCTGATTTGTTAAGGGAAACCTTAATATATATAAAGAAAAATCAACATGCCACGGAGAAGTTGTCTGGAAGGCGATTTATGCTGTTTTCTAACTGTAGTATTAGCGGAAACAATGGAAATATTGTGTCAGAATTTATTAAAGTTTACCAATATTGTAAGCAGAGCCCTGTAATGTCTCGATATTTGCTCTCTCTGTCAGTAATATGAAAAAAGTCATATTATATCTTTTAAGCTCCGGCATAACCGGACTTATATACATAGGAATGCTTTATCTGTTTAACGATATCCTGAAATGGCATCATCTCCTGAGTGTATCGATCTCCTATGGTTCTACGATGACTATTTATTTCCTCATAAACAAGCTGGGTGTTTTTCAGGCAAAGAAGACCGGAACTGAAAAGAGAGAAGTAATACAGTTTATCATTCTGATAGCATTCAACTACCTTGTTACTTTGGGCATAGTAGCCGGGATAGAAGCTCTTGGCGGAGGGGTTTTTCTGGGATCAGCGATAGCGGGTGTGGTAACGGTTACGCTTACATTTTTTGTTTTCGACCGACTTCTGTTCAAGCGCAGAGAGGGGAAAACGCAGATGCAGACACCGGCCCGGAAAACAAATAATTGAGGTTAACGACTATCCATGTTACTGATAGTTGCTACAACTCTGCTTATAAGCCTGCTGGCCTGGGCAGGGCTTATTACTCTGTTGCTTAAAGAGGCTTTTCTCCACAAAATACTGCTTGTTCTGGTGTCTTTTGCGGCGGGATCTCTTTTGGGAGGCGCGTTTTTTCATCTGCTGATGGAATCCATAGAAAAGAATGGCTTGAATCTAGAAATCTTTGTCTGGGTTCTTTCTGGTTTTGTGGTTTTCCCGAGTATGGTTTTCTGTGACTTTAGGTGAATCACCGACAGTTTTCCCGAGAACCCCAGTACTCGAGCTTGCACCATCCTCGTAGGGTTTGGGCTGAAAATCATTTAACC
>DAOTAZ010000518.1:0-1822 GCA_035382965.1 Chitinispirillaceae bacterium
CAAGTTCACCCAGATCCAGATCCTCCTGAACCACAGATTTGAGCGTTTTCCCCTCAAAATTGTAGATATCATTTACGATAAACTCATCGATGGGATCGGTAAGGTAGAGCACCTCGATACTTTTGGCCTTGAAGACCTCGAGGTGAGGACTTTTCTCGACTATATCCCTGCTTTCACCGGTGATATAGTAGATCTCTTTCTGGTCTGTTCTCATTCTGTCAACATACTGCTTCAGTGAGACCAGTTCGTCTTTCTCTACCATCGATGACTGGAAACGAACCAGTTCAAGCAGTTTATCTTTATTCTCGTAGTCTGTATGGAGTCCCTCCTTGAAAACCGGGCCGAACTCACGCCAGAATTTTTTATAATTGTCAGGCTCCTTTTCAGCCATCTCCTTCAGCCTGCCCAGAATTTTCCCCACAAGGGCTTTTCTGATTTTGTCAATCACAGGGTTCTTCTGAAGCATCTCCCGGGAGATGTTGAGTGGAAGATCTTCAGAATCGACAATTCCCCTTACAAACCGCAGGTATTCAGGAATCAGCTCTTTGCAGTTGTCCATAATAAATACCCGCTTGACATAGAGCTTGACTCCATGTTTGCGCTCCAGTGAGAACAGGTCAATGGGGGATGATGATGGAATAAAGAGCATCCATGAGTACTCCATCACACCCTCTGCGTGGCTGTGAAGAATGGAGAGTGGTTTGTCAAAGCCGCCAAGTGCCTGCTGATAGAATTCCTCGTATTGTTCCTGAGTGATCTCTGACTGAGAGCGGCGCCAGAGAGGCTTTGTCTGGTTGATAACTTCATCATGGCCTTTTTCATTGGGAAGATAGATAGGGAAGACGATAAAATCGGAGTATTTCTTGATAATGGAACGGACCTGCCAGTCTTCAGTGTAGGCAGATTCATCTTCTTTAAGGTAAAGGGTTATCTCTGTTCCGTGTCCCTCTTTTTCGGTGTCGCTGATTGTGAATTCGTTTTCCCCTTTTGATTCCCACATCACTGCAGGCTCATCGGGACAACCTGCTTTTTTGGTAACCAGTTTCACACTTTCTGCTACCATGAATACGGAATAGAAACCCACTCCGAACTGACCAATAAGGTTTGAGTCTGCCTTCTGGTCTCCGGTCATTTTCTCCAGGAAAGCTTTTGATCCGCTTCTTGCGATTGTGCCGATATTTTCTATCACTTCCTGACGGCTCATGCCGATACCGTTGTCGCTGATGGTAAATGTTTTGGCTTTTTTATCCAGTTTTATGTGGATCGACAGTTCGGTATCAGGGGGAAGAATTGATGGATTGGTGAGCGACTGGAATCTGAGTTTATCAAGAGCGTCTGATGCATTGGAAATCAGCTCACGAATGAATACTTCCTTGTGGCTGTAGAGAGCGTGGATCATGAGGTGCAGAAGTTGTTTGGCTTCGGTCTGGAATTCTAATTTCTGCTCATTGGCAATTACATTTTCCGCCATCATTGACCTCCCGGAATGTAAATCAAATTGTTAAATAGAGACAAGATTATGCGAGTAGTGATCTTTTAAAAATAATTTTTGCCTCCTTTAATAACGGGAGTGTTTGGAGGAGATATGCGGTTTGTTACAGCTCCGGCAAATAAAAAGAAGGGTACACTAAGGGTAAATACCTGACCGTAATTCATTTTCTTTCCAATACAATATATTATCTTTATTTAAAGGGTTAAATTATGAAAAAAGCCATATTTGGGGTATTTCTGCTGCTGGTTTCGGGGTTGCTGATGGCAGAGACTCCCGATGGCCTTCGGTTCGAGAATACTGACAGTCTAAAGTTTCCATACAAACCGGCAT
>DAOTAZ010000519.1:0-1809 GCA_035382965.1 Chitinispirillaceae bacterium
ATAATCCATACACCAACTATTCTGAGGTTTACACAAATTTTTCAGCACTCTCACTTTTTGCTCCATATACGATAATAATGACAATCTTATGCGCAAGGCATTAATTTGAAATAACGTCTCTATTCCAGCATCTCACTATTAAGCAGATTTTCCAGTTTTTCAAAGTAACACGGAATTATAGTCTTTTCAGCAATTTTAATGATAACATTATAAATGGTATGAAAATACTGAGTCGCAGGTTTCTGAATGAGTTAAAGTATAATCCCGGAGATGCGCTGGAGTACTTGAAAAGGTGCAAAAAGCGCAATGCTTATGCGATACTCAATTTCCTGACATTCTGGAGGGTGGTTTTTTCTGAGTACATGCTGAACCACTGTTTCACCAGAGGTTCAGCTATGGCATTTGCTCTCCTCTTCACACTGATTCCATTGGTTGCTTCGGCCGCCTTTATGCTTGCCAGCGTTGTAGAGGTTAGCTCTGATCAGGTTCAGCGATTCTTTTCCTTTCTGCTTCCCTTTGCTCCTGAGACAGTGCTCGATTATCTGGGAACTTTTTTCACTAATGCACGAAAGTTGCGGGGGTTAGGTGTTGCTACCCTGATAATTGTGACAGTAGGGCTTTTTGGTACTGTGGAAGAGTCTCTGAACACAATTTGGAAAGTCGCCCGTTCCCGTTCCTTTTTTATCCGCTTGCGCACCTATACGATGGCCATGGTGTACTGTCCTGTACTTATTTTTGCCTCATTCCAGCTTCGCAGAACTTTGCGTTTAGAACTGGTTCAACCTGGTCTTTTTCCACTGGATATTGCTCCATTCCTGCTGATGGTTCTGGCATTTACGTCTATATTCTGGTTCGTTCCAAACACAAGAGTGAGCTTTAAGTCTGCATTAATTGGTGGATTGATTGCCGGTATCCTTTTTGAACTCGAAAGGAAGCTTTTTGGCGGCTATGTGCGACTATCAATACAGACGCAGACTATTTATGGGGCTTTCGGAATTCTGCCTCTTTTTCTGATCTCTCTTTTCTTTGTTGCTCTGATAACCTTGTTCGGGGCACAGATCGCTTTTGTTCATCAGAACTATCGTCCTTTGCTCAGAGCAAAAAGACGCTGGGACAGGAGGGTTGGAGATTACAAGACTTACATTACATTCAGGATATTTTTCGATTGCGTAGCCGCTTTCATAAAGAAGAAAAAGCCTCCGGAACTCAGCTATTTTACATCTGCTTATGAGTTGACCGATGCTCAGGCGCTTGGAATGCTCAAATGGCTGATTCATGAGGGTTTTCTTCATAGTGTAGGGAACAGGGGTGTTGCCTTTGTTCCGGCAAAGGATTTTTCCCGGATACCTGTAAAAGAGGTCCTTGATGCCATAGAGGATCAGGGGAGGCGAATCCCGACTGTCCCTGATGATTTCACAAGAGACTATGTGGCATCATTGATGAAAAAGCAGAGGGGAAATAACATGTTTGATCCGGAAGAGATTACATTTGAAATGATGGTGGCTGATGTTGAAGAAGGTGAATTCAGGACTGCCCGCGTGGAATCTGTTGTTTGATTTTTCAACTTAACGTACAAACACTACTGTCTGCTTCCTGATCGGGGTCGGTATCGGCATCGGTATCGATTGTAATTATAGAAGAAACCTGCAGGTTTCTTATTTACACTCCGGTAAAAATCAATGCTCGCTTCGACTTCGCTCTCGCTTCGGCTACGCTCAGCGAGCGCCTGAAACTACTTGTTTGATTTCTGACACTCCTCAAGAGCATCATTGCACTGGCTGCGGTAGGTCTGAAGAACAGTTTTAAATT
>DAOTAZ010000520.1:0-1781 GCA_035382965.1 Chitinispirillaceae bacterium
CATGGGACTTATGCCGGTCTGAACATCGGGTTGTTTTTACGGAATGCCGATCTTCTCAAGCTTGGATGTTACAATCTGAGTATCAGGGGACCTGAGGCCAAAGCAAAAAAGCCTGAAGATCCGCCTCCTCCGCCCAAACCAAACCTTTACCAGAGTGATTTTTATCTTTCTTTTACCGACTTTTATCATCTTATCAGAAAGACAAAAATTCAGAGCGGGATCAGGGCAAGCATATCAAACATTGAATACACAGATAATTCAAAAACTCTGTTTCTGGAACACTCTACCAATTCAGGGTTTTTCTCCTGGGGATCTACTCTTTATTATACACGTCTGTCAGAGCATAATATCGCTCAGATATCACCCATGGCAGCACTGAATTTCAACCTGGGGAAGGGTCTTTTTGAAGTAAAGGGAGTTCAAAACTTTATTAAATCCTTTGCTGTTACCGACAAGAAATCATCGATTCCAAGTTCTATACAGCTTTCAGGGGATCTCAGTCTTTCTGTTTCCATGAAACAGGTGAGATTCACAGTTACAGGGAGCACGGGAAGAAGGGCGTTTTTGAATGAGAGTGAAGCTATTGTACTATTGAATGTAGTGGAAAGGTATCTATACGGAGGCAAATTTCTGGCAGAGTATACATTTGAAAAGATTCCTATGACTGTCTATTCACTGTTAAGGTATTCGCATTTCCAGTCATATTCTTCTTTTAGCGGTATAGGAGGCGTTTTCGTACAATGGTGAAAACGGCCCGGGTCGCGGTATTCCTGCTAACCATTGTTACTGCAGAAATCTTTTCCGATTTGCTGAGTTCTGAAGCGGTAGAAGAGGCTTATTACAAATCCTATGAACTGGAGCAGTCGCAGAATTATTCCCGTGCAATTCAGGTGCTCAGTCCTGTGCTTTCTGCTTATCCAAACGGTTACACTATTAATTTCAGAATGGGATGGCTCTCATATCTTAATGGCAATTATGCAGATGCGTTGAAGTATTACAAAAAGGCACTGGCTGTCTATCCTGCATCGATAGAGGTGATGAACTGTATTTCACTTGTGCACAAGGCCAGAAATGACTGGGCCAGGGTGGAAGAACAGAATTATCAGATAATTAAAATTGATCCATTTAACGCTACCGCTAATTACTGGTTTGCTGTTGCCCTCAGATATCAGAAGAAGTATGATCTGGCAGAAAAGACATGCCGGAAAATGCTTTCAGCTTTCCCTACATCAGTATGGTTTCTTCAGGAGCTTGGGGAGAATCTTTACAGTAAAAAGCGGATAAAGGAATGCCGGGAGGTATTTGCGTCGCTAAGAATACTTGATCCGACGAATGAAACAGCGAAAATGTATCTGGAATTGTTGACTGAGGATAAGGAGGGGAAACAATAGATGGATATCGGCAAACTTCATAACCTTGCCATCTCCAGTACCGGGTTTATATTCGATCCTGTGACAGGTAATAGTTACAACGCAAATGAGACAGGTGTCTATATTATTGACAGACTAAAAGCCGGTGTGGATGTACGGGGGATAGCAATGGAGCTAAGTAAGGAGTATGATGTCGACTGTGACACAGCGGAGCAGGATATTCTGCAACTGATTGAGACTCTGCGGTCACACTTTCTTATCTGAAGGTAAATATGAGTACTGTAGCGGTAAGCGGAATAAATGCGGTGGACAATCCTGGGCCGGGGACAGGAGTCGCAAGATGTCTTAAGGAATGCGATCTTGATGTCAGGCTGATCGGGCTGGCTTACGACACACTGGAACCCGGGATAT
>DAOTAZ010000521.1:0-1772 GCA_035382965.1 Chitinispirillaceae bacterium
CGGTTTTCGGATCGGGTTTTATACAAGAAGCTTCTGTTTGAATGAATATGCTCCACCGGTTGATTCCTGCAGAGATTTTACAATCAGTTTTCCTCTTACCGGAGTAGGTATTGTTTTTCACTGTGGTCCGGATCGTATCTGGTCCTGCAAAGGAATTGACTATCAGGGAGAAGAATCTGCAGTGATCCCGGTCAGAGTAAATATCAGTGACGATGGCAATGGTGTTCTTCTCAGTGTGGGAATTATTATTGACTCAATTCCAGATTCATCTTTCTTTTTCAAACCTCAGATTATCAATGATCAACCGGTACTTCCCGATACAGCGCAGCCTCTTGATTATTCGATAAACCTGAGCACGTTTCTCTGTAAACCAAAGCCGGTTGTGACAGAGAGAAAATTCAAATACCCGGCTGGCTACAGAAGAGATCCCATACTTAACTATCCTGAATTAGCTATGTTTCATTATGGGTCCGGTATCCGCATGCCATCATCGGTTTCTATCAGAGACAGGGGGGTGATGATATTTGAGTACCACATACTTCATCCGGGCAAACTGGAATATGAAGACCTTGAAAAGATTGCCAAAAAGGAGGCCTGGATAAGGAAGTATGATGGGATCAAGGCCTCGGAGCCCGTGAAAAAAGAGAAAAAACCGGGATTTCTCAAGTTTAAACCTCTTCAGGGGAGGTCACGAGGTTTTTGATTGCCACTGTAACAGCACAGATTTAGTTTTTTGAATACTCATCCTATAATCACTTTCCGGATTTTTCCCAGACAATAATTTTTTCTTGGTGAAGGCAGTCAGGAAGAGTGTATGCCTTCTGAAATTCAATTTTCTGATTGTGTGAAGATAGTTCCCAGCCTTTGCAGGAAATGATGGAGTGCGGAATGTTGGGGTCACTTCACGATTGGAAGTGCTCATCGCAAGATGTTAACGCAGAGGACGCAAGGGAAGACGCAGAGAAAAGACGCCGAGATAGAAAGAAATAAAGCGAAAAATTGACCCATTAACCGGACAGATCGAAAGGAAAAATGAAAATGTCAAACCAGGAAGAAAAAAACCCCGAACTCGATCTCGCCTTTCGGTATCTGCAGGATACATCGGAAAACGTGTTCCTTACTGGAAAAGCCGGTACCGGTAAAACCACCTTTCTTCACAATCTCAGGAAATCCTCACCTAAAAGAATGGTAGTGCTTGCGCCTACTGGTGTCGCTGCGATAAATGCAGGCGGGATGACGATACACTCCTTTTTTCAGATGCCTTTCGGACCCTGGATTCCGGGCGGACGGGCCGATGTTGCTGCAGACGGGGATTTCAGGAAAGGACTTTCCGCCAAATTTCACAAGTTCAGCCGTGAAAAACTTAACATAATTAAAAGTCTCGATTTGATCATCATCGATGAGATAAGCATGGTGAGATCGGATCTGCTTGACGGGATCGATGAGATACTGAGAAAGTTCCGTAACCGCGACAGACCATTCGGCGGGATACAGCTCCTTATGATCGGTGATCTTCAGCAGCTTGCTCCTGTTGTCAAGGAGGATGAATGGGAGATTCTTAAAGAGCATTATGATACTCCCTTTTTTTTCGGAAGTAACGCGCTGAGAAAATCCAGTTATGTCACAATAGAACTGAAAAGGGTTTACAGACAAAGTGACAGTGATTTTATAGAAATGCTTAACAGGGTACGTGATGGCGACAGGAGCCCGGAAACGATCGCGCTTATCAATAAACGCTACACACCGGATATTAAAGGTGTTATGGAAGGATG
>DAOTAZ010000522.1:0-1761 GCA_035382965.1 Chitinispirillaceae bacterium
GTGCGATGCGATCAGAGCTGAAGAAACATAGATAGTTCCTTCAAGGTTTAGCTTTTGTGCAATGCTGTGATAAGCGGGAAGACGTCTGATTGTCTCAATCGAAGTGCCATCGACCGTTCTCATGTATGCTCCTTTCAAATGGAGTTATATGATATAAAGTTATCGATAAAGGAATATCGATATTAAAATATCAATATAACACAAAATTGAGATTTATGCAAGCTTTTTGTTGCTGGAAGAACAAAAAAGGTCGGGTTTATGTCAAAAAACAGCCCGTCCCTTCTACTTGGATCCTGAAATTACTGGATAGGAAAAAATATAGACGGTCTCAAAGTAAGAATAGGGTTTTGAGGTGAAAGGACTATTCTGCGGGTATCTCGTTTATGGCTGCTGCGGCACATGCGGCTCCGAATCCGTTATCGATATTGACTACCGTGAGTCCTGCAGCACAGGAGTTGAGCATCGCCAGGAGTGGAACCATGCCTGAGAGATGGGAACCATATCCCACGCTTGTTGGGACACCTATCACGGGGCATGAGACATACCCTGCTATCACCGATGGAAGAGCGCCCTCCATTCCGGCGACAGCTATTATAACAGATGCCTTACGGAGTTGATCGCTGTGTGCGAATAGCCTGTGGATCCCTGCTACTCCCACATCGGAAATATTCTTGCAGGGGTGTCCTGAAATTTCAAGAGTGTGCTGGGCCTCCAGTGCCACCGGAGAATCCGCGGTTCCTGCTGAGCAGACTATCACAGTGCCGCGTACCCGCTCTTTGGGTTTCCATGAACTGGATTTCCTCCAGAAACAGCGGGCTATTGGGTCAGTTTCTATTTCCGGAAATCTCTCTTTAACAGCCTCGAGAACCTCTTTTTGTGCCCTTGTGCCGAACACTGTCGACTCATGTTCAATCTGCGCCTTTACTATTCCTAACACCTGTTCCGGTGTCTTATTCTGACAGAAGATGACTTCAGGATAACCTGTACGCAGAGCTCTGTGATGGTCCAGTTTGGCAAACCCCAGGTCCTGATAGGGGAGATCCTTCAGTGAAGAGAGTGCCTGTTCAACTGAAATATTCTGATTATAAAGACCGGTCAAGAGATCCAGCAGGTGCTGTTTGTCCATGAGGTAAAAATACTCTCTACCATCAGTATCAGGTCAACTTTAATAAGGCCTGGTTTCACACAAGGTGCAGGGGAACGGAGGAGAGAGGGTTACCTCAATGATGAAAAAAGTGACTCATACTCCCATGGCAATCGGTTTGCTTAAATATGTGTTACCAGTTAAATGAAAAGCTTTAAAGAGGTACTTCAAAATTGGAAACTGTTATTTATATATTTATACCTTTTGTTATCCTTTTAATCACAATGGCAGGTTTACTCCTCAGGTCTGCCATTAAACAAAATCAAACCAAATTGGGCAGATCTATTCAGCTTCCTGAAAAGTCAGTTGAGACAGATTTTATCTCCGGGCTTTCATCAGAGCATGAGGAAGGTTCTCCTGTTCAGAGTGAAAGCTCTATGAATTCTGAATACAATTTTGATGAAGATGAAAAAAACATTATTTCACTAAGGCGGGAGCTTTACAGGGAAATACATGGCCAGATTGTACAGTGGGTTCTTTATGAATCTGCCAGGTTGTCAAACCTGCTCGATGAGCTTACCGAGCGAATCAACCAGATAGGAAAATTTGATGAGCCTGAAATCGATTCTATAAAGCAGGAAGCACAAAAGATCTCTAAAGAAATAGAGATCTTCAAA
>DAOTAZ010000523.1:0-1687 GCA_035382965.1 Chitinispirillaceae bacterium
CAGAATTACAGCTATAATTAATCTCCTCAATTTACCCTCCACATTTTTCCGATAATTCACTCTCTTTTATGCCCAGCCCGGAACAGATAAAAGAGGTTATGCTGCCGATTTCCTTTTCAATATCACCCATACTGCCTTTTAAATACCAGCGCTGGAAAACACCCTTTACAAGGGCTTCAAGATGATCTGCAATCTCCCCGCTTTCCAGAACGCTTGAAATCTCTCCACTGGCTTTTCCAGTATCTATCCGCTCTATCATGTAATTTTCTATCTCATTCCTGAATTCCCTGAATTTATCGATCTCTTCTCTGTACTTCAGAAAGTCTGTCTCGACAAATGTCTTGATGGTTCGAGAATTTGACATGTTAAGAAGAAGCGGAAAATGCTCACCGAAAACAGATAAAATGGTCCTGATCATCACTTTCAGGAAAGAAAGAAAGCTTCTGCAATCCGCGGTATTTTTCCGTACTTCCTCCAGGAGCTTCTCATGCTCTCTGAGACAAAGGTTGAGAAAAATCTCCTCTTTGTCCTTGAAGTAGTAATAGAGAGCTGTTTTGGAAAAACCTGCTGCATCGGCAATATCCTCAAGCCTTGCAGCATGATAGCCCAGCCTGGCAAACACCTCTATAGAGGCATCCAGGATCAGGTTCATCTTTGTTTTTCGAACCGCGTTCTCTCTTTCTTCCTTTGGATTCATATTTTAGACTCCAGGTTCAAGAAAATTGAATCAGAGTTAAAATATGTTGATCGCGGTTAAAACATCAAGACCTTTTTTCTGTTCACCGGGAATAATACAGGCAGGGTGAAATGCAAAAATGAATCCTGACACTAAAGATCATATAATATAGATTATGGAGTGATCAGACTTGCTTGCGCTAAGAAAGGAGAAAACATAACCACAAAAAACAGAGGTCAGGAAAAGGAAGGGTAAGAGAGTCTCTCGCAGTAGCCCGGAGAAGAGAAACTCAGAGGGGGGGGGTACAAGTGAAAATGTTTTCTGCTCAATGATAATTATTACAAGATCTATAATTGCCTGCCCGCTGTAGTTTCTTGCGTTGCGGGAAGAAAGAAACATGATCACTGCTGCTTCAGTTTTTCAGCCAAATCGATATCATCCGGAGTTATCACTATCTTTTTATCACTGTTTGTTAAGATCAGAACCTTGTTTTTCCGCTGTGTTGCGTAAAAAGTCAAATGCCCGATACCCGGGGTATGATATTTTCCAAAATAGCCGAAAAGTCCTCCTACACCAAAAGTACGGATCGTTTTTTTCGTTTCATCATCAGTAAGTACCCGCACCTGCTTTATGTCGCTGAGCCTGATGTTTACTTTGCCAATTCTCCGGTTAATTAACAGGTAGCTATCAGAAAGGGTATAGGATTTTGGCGCATATAGCCAACTGCCAAGTAATAATACTATGAATGTAAGGAGTATCCCGGAATGAATCAGGATAGTTGTTGTGTTGACTCCTGCAGTGATTAATATCCGGACACTTTCCTGTCCGACTGCAAGCAGTAGAACAAAAGTTACGATGGTTATGACCTTTGCAGGTGTGTCAAGTGATGCTTTGTAGTCCATGGCTGGTAAGATAAGGATTAAGTTATTTGAGAATTTTAAAACCTGAGAAAATATATCTTAAATTACAAATCAGGGGTGGATTTGATCAAATGCATGAGGTGATTCCATA
>DAOTAZ010000524.1:0-1658 GCA_035382965.1 Chitinispirillaceae bacterium
ACCGGCAAAAACAAACTGCCCCTGCCGAAATTCATGGCAGATTTCTGGAAGAACACTGACCAGAAGATCCACTCCGTTATGATGCGCCATCTCGCCTGCAAACAGAAAGATCGGCTCTTTGTCATTTAGACCGTACTTGCGGCAGAGAAACTCCCTGTCCCTGCTGCTGTCAGGCGCCTTTGCAATCTGATCAGCCACAACCACAACCCTGTCAGGATCTTTTTTGTAATGCTGGATAATAGTCTGCCTGGTTGATTCTCTGGAAACCAGAATGTTTTCTGCTGTGGTTATAAGTTTTCTCTCCCAGGATTCGATCTGCTGAGAAACACTTGTCCTGAGATCAAAATTAGCTCTCTCAAGCTCTATCGAATGCAGGACTCCTGTGATCGGAAGTCCGTTTACACTTGCTGCCTCCAGGGCTGCCGGGGCAGAATACCAGTCATGGCACTGAATACAATTGAAGGATTTGCGGCTGTGAACCTTGGTAAACCGGTCAAGAAGCGATTTACTTGTGCTCTTTGCCCTGTTGATAAGTGACTGAGCCTCATTTTCGTAACACATCTTGTTGCGGGGAGTGAGAAGGTATGGAACCGCTCTCATTATCCTGCATTTTGCCAGTACTGCTTCCAGAAAATCCGCTATCGGCCCCCGGGTGTCAATGCTGCCGCTTATCGCGGACTCATTTAGAAAAACCGCTACTGAAAGCGGAGTATTACCTGTGTACTCAAGCGAACGGTTCATCCGGTCAAACACAGAACCGCACACCGCGTTCTCCACAGTAAAAATCCTGGTGAAACCATGGGAGACATACAAACCGGAAAAATCAAAACGGGAGGACCTCCGGGGGCGGTCAAAATACATGACATTTGAGCGGACACAGGCAAGAAAGCGGTTATCGGAAAAACGGAAACCCACCTCAGCCAGAAGATTGCACTCTGAACGGTTGATATTCAGATAATAATTACCGGATAGATTGTTGATATCGATATCAAACTGGCTTACTGCATTTAAGCCGTTGAATTCTATGCCGCTTACATCGTATACTCTAATGACAAGTTTACAGCCCCGTTCAAATGCCTCCCGCTCCTCCTCCCTCATTTTTTCCACTGTAGAGACGTTTATATGCCACTGGATAAACCCCAGATGGGGATTTACAGCCAGAAGTATCATTCCCTCCTGGTTGAGTTCCATAGGAAAATGGGTACCCGTTATCCAGCATACATTCCTGAGATTATCCTGGGAGATAACCTCCTCCTTTTGATCCTGACTTTCCGATTTTGAGAATTCATTGTCAATCTGGGAAACCGACAGTTCCTCCTCCGGCGTTAAAACCTGTTCAATTGAATTGGATTGCATCTCTTTTGCCCTCCTGAATATGTTCTGCTTAGCGTTTTTTTGATTTCATCATTCATCTACAGATGTTTTGAGGCCGCCAACACTCAGCAGACAGAAAAAACGTGGAGCTTGGCAGTAAATGATAACTAAGTGAAATTCAAAAAGGATCTAAAGAGTTATGCAATAACCGTGCCTGTTGCCGTGGGTCAATTTTTTTTCTCTCAATCATCTCCGGGGTGAGGAAATGACTTACCCGATAGTCACAAAGTCACCTTGTATGTTTAAATAGTGCAAAAAAATCATATTAGACTGGTATTGAGGGG
>DAOTAZ010000525.1:0-1622 GCA_035382965.1 Chitinispirillaceae bacterium
CATCAAAAAAACTAAAAAAAGTCTTGATTTTTAACTTAGGAACTCTGGGGTGAATGATTGAACTTAGCGAGGCCTTTTTAAATAAATTAAGTCATTATTTCACCTCCGGGGTAAAACAGAGAGCCAGAAAAAGAAACGAAATTCGTTTCCTGCAAAACAACAGCGAAATAGTTCCTCTCTTTGCCAAAACCACATATGAATAATTACTTTCCTACCTCCCCGAAAACCCTTAGTGCAAAGCCACAGCATGGTGTATTTTTAAATGATTCACCTGCAGGTGACACTTATCCTCTGCCGGGAAAAGAACTACTCCTCAGGAATCAAAACCTGACATTGAGCGCCATTTTATGCCTTCTTTCTTTTTTCAGACTTTCGGATGCCAGATGAATGTGGCCGATTCCGATGACCTTCGCTCTCTGCTTATCGAGCGGGGTTTTATCGATGCATCGGAACCTGGTGATGCGGATTTACTGGTTGTAAATACATGCAGTGTCCGGGAACATGCGGAAAACAGGGCACTGGCCAGAATCAGGGAACTGTCTGCGTTAAAAAGAAAAGATGCACAGTTGTGGGTCACAGGATGCATGGCTCAGAGGCTTGGAGAGGAGCTAAAGAGGAAAATTCCAGGGATAGGCAGGGTAATCGGTGCCAAAGAGATCGATAATCTGGAAAACATTGTCGATTCTGCTTTGAAGACAAAAATGTTCTCCTCCAAACCGGCTTTAAGAAACGATATCAGTGATTTTGTTGCTGTCATGAGGGGATGTGACAATTACTGCTCCTATTGCATTGTCCCTTATGTGCGAGGTCACGAGAAATCGATTCCTGCTGTACAGATAGAGGATGCCATACGCAGGAAGATAGAAAGCGGCAAAAAGGAAATAACGCTCCTTGGGCAGAATGTTAATTCATATAATGATAATGGAGTTGATTTCCCTGATCTATTAGCCAGAATCGAGAAAATTGAAGGCTTGGAAAGGATCCGTTTCACTACCTCCCATCCCAAGGACTGCAGCGAGAAACTGATAGCTACTATGGCTTCATCGGAAAAGGTCTGCCGTCATTTACATCTTCCGGTACAGGCTGGATCTGACAGGATTCTTGCACTGATGAACCGCAGGTATACCACTGGTGATTACCTGAAAAAAATAGAGATGCTCCGGAGATATATTCCTGATGTGGATATCACAACAGATATCATGGTGGGATTTCCGACTGAAACCGAGTCGGAATTTCAGGAAACGCTTTCACTTGTGAAATCGGTCTGTTTTACAAACGCATTTATGTTTGCCTATTCAGCCAGGGAGGGAACAGCGGCCGGGTCTATGGTTGATGATATTCCCAGGGAGGAAAAAATCTCCAGACTTAACCGGCTTATCAAAATCCAGACAGATATTACAAAAGCAGTTTATGAGCAGAAAGTGGGATGTGAGCTTGAGCTGCTGATTACCGGACGGCAGGAGAAGCGGGACCGGATGTGGATGGGGATGGACAAGGGTTGTAAAAGGGCACTGCTTTCTTGCGAGATGGCAGAGGCAGGAATGATTTTAAAGGCAAAAGCTATTAAAAACAGCGGTTCAAAAAACGGCATGGGACCTCAGGGAAGCGCGGACGGGGCGATC
>DAOTAZ010000526.1:0-1559 GCA_035382965.1 Chitinispirillaceae bacterium
CTCTCAGTTTATCGACAAACATCTGGCGGTAAAAAAACAGTTTGGGGTCGGTAAGCCGGTAGTTGTATTTCCCAAAAGACACATCGTTGTTTGTCTGTGAACGGATTCCATAGCCGATATGCACATGGGGACCACTTGTCCTTCCTGTCATACCGATAGTACCCAGTGCCTGTCCTTTTCTGACTTTATCGCCCGTCTTGAGGAACCTCTTATCGAGATGTGAGAAAAATATCACTGTTCCGTCAGCAACCACACCGATGGTTCTTCCCGCAGTAGCATTGGTTTTGACCACCGCTTCCCCGTCAATGGGACTGTAGACCACAGATCCGCTCTTTCCTGCAATGTCCATTCCGTAATGGGGTTGTCCCCCGCCGGTTCCCCTTTCACACCAGTCTCCGGTTACATACACGTATTTGTCTTCGATCAGATCCATGAAATACTTGTAAACCGGAACAAGCTGCTTTTCCTGTGGGTTCTTTATCTTTTCAGGAGGATAGAAAGTAATTGTGACATCTCTGTCAATGGCGTGGATATTGTCAATCCTTGGTTCATTTTCATGGCGTGTGAGATTGTGAATTGCAACAGTCTCCAGTATATACTGGTTCACATCAGCAAAACTTGGTACCATGGCCCTGAAACGGCAGATTGCGTACTTTGCAATCTTGTAAATCGATTCCCCATTCTTGAATGAATGGCTGAAAACTCCTCCTTCAGGAGCCGCAAACTGCTGAGGTGCAAGCGGACGCGGAGCATTCAATTCAGAGATCGGCTGATTAAGGCTGAAAATTGCCATAAGAACAGCCGCTGCAAGTGCTCCGGGAACGAAAGCCAATCTCCCGGACTCGAACCGATTTTTTCTGCTGAGGGGAGTATTTAACACATATTGTACTCGCTTCACCAGTTCTTCGAAAGACTTTGTGATAGTGCTATACTGATGAAACTGGTTAAGTGGGACTCCCTCATCCTGTGCATCCCTGACTATTGCCGATTCCGGGATCTCAAGATCGAAAATCAGATTCTGGGGCAGCAATGAGACTCCGGCACTGCTCTCAAAAGAAACCTGCTCACAGAGATTATCCAGAAATTTCCGGTTTTCACTGGTAGTACGTGTCTTGCCCTTTATTTTTGAACTCTGTCTTCCGAATACCTCGTTTTTAATAATTCTCACCCGAAGGGCAGGATTATGCCTGGCCAAAGCCATAACACTGGTGAGGTAATCCCTGAGACTTCTGGTTGAAAGCGCATTGAGAGTTACCGGAATCAGGTTCAGGTCACTGTGAAGGTAAAGATGTTTTGTAAGGGGATTCCAGACTGATGGAGTATCGAGTACTATGTACTTATAACTATCACGCAGTACTTTAAGATTGTAAACCAGATTCTCTAAATGAAAGTGTGAAGGAGATTTGAAAAGATCAGGTCCGGCTGCTATCAGGTCAAGTCCTGGATGTACCTTGGAAATGAAGGAACTGAGTGTTTTTCCAGGTGTTTTCAGGGCGGGGATTCCCGGTGTAATCTTCCGAATCCGGGAACTGATGTTTTTCAGCAGTGAATTGCTTTCC
>DAOTAZ010000527.1:0-1499 GCA_035382965.1 Chitinispirillaceae bacterium
TCATGCCCGTGCTGCTTCGGTACCGCTTGTTGTCGCAATTAACAAAATAGATCTGCCTGTTGCCAACCCTGATAAAGTCAAGGCGGAACTGGCACAGTACAATGTCCTGGTGGAAGACTATGGTGGACAGGTTTCCTGCGTAGAAATCTCCGCCAAAACCGGAAAAGGCGTAGATAAGCTTCTGGAAGTGCTCGCTTTAGAAACTGAGATTCTTGAACTCAAGGCAAATCCGGAAGGCAAGGCTCAGGGTGTTGTAATCGAATCAGAACTCGACAAAGGGAAAGGTCCGATAGCGACTGTTCTGGTTCAAAAAGGAACGCTGAAAAAGGGTGATGCCTTTGTTACCGGGATCCATTATGGACGCGTAAGAGACCTGTTCAACGAACGCGGCCAGATGGTTGAATCGGCTCGCCCCTCTCAGCCGGTACTTGTCCTGGGACTTTCCGGCACCCCGCAGGCAGGTGACTCCTTCCGGGTTGTCGACGATGAAAAAGAGGCCAGAGAGATCTCAGCAAGAAGACGTCTTGCACAGAAAGAGCGTGAGCTCAGAAAAATGGGAACTATCTCTCTTGATCACCTCTATGAACAGATTCAGGCTGGTAATGTTCAGACCCTTAACCTCATCATCAAAGGTGATGTTGATGGATCTGTGGAAGCTTTGGCCGATTCAATGGAAAAACTGAGCACCGAAGAGATTAAGGTGGCGGTTATTCATAAAAGCGTTGGTGCTATCAAAGAAACTGATGTCATGCTGGCTTCAGCATCAAATGCCCTTATTGTCGGCTTTCATCTCAGCCCCAATACTAAAATCCGCGATCTTGCAAAGAGAGAAGGGGTGGAGATCAGAACCTACAAGATTATCTACGAGGCTCTGGAAGCGGTAAGAAATGCCATGGAGGGAATGCTCAAACCGGAAATCAAAGAAAACGTTCTGGCTACTGTGCAGATACGTAAAGTCTTCAAGATTTCAAAAGTCGGTACTGTCGCTGGTTGCTATGTCGAAAACGGAACCGTTGTACGCGGCATGAAAGCACGGCTTATCCGTGATGATGTTGTGGTAGCCGAGAGCCGTATCGGTTCACTCAAACGGATGCAGGAGGATGTGCGGGAGGTGTCAGCAGGTTACGAATGCGGTTTGACACTCGATAATTACTCCGATTTCCGGGACAATGATCGTATTGAAGTTTTTGAGGAAGTCGAAGTCGCCCGCAAGCTTTCGGCTCCTGTATAATAAGGAATCAAATGCCCTCTTTACATTTTCATATAGAACGACTCTCTGAACTGCTGCAGCGGGAGATAGGTACCATAATTGCCCGCGAAATGCGGGATCCCCGTATCCCTGCCGTAGTTACTGTAACACATGTAAAACTGGCGCAGGATACACGTAATGCTACGGTATATGTGAGTATCTTCGGTGAACCGGATACCAGAAAAAGTGCTATCGATGCTCTGAATGGAGCGGCACCTTTTATCCAGAAGCTCCTCTCTTCCCGTGTTTC
>DAOTAZ010000528.1:0-1486 GCA_035382965.1 Chitinispirillaceae bacterium
TGATAAAAAACGCTGTAAATGTTGTGGGAAGATTCTCACCCTTAATATAATCGAACTCAAACCCGGCCCTCTCCTGATCTACATACTGTGAGATACCATCGGAGAGAAACACTATATATTGATCCTCTTTGGGATAGGAAGCAGAGAGAAACGCCTTGCGCGCAGCCTCAAGCCCCAGCGTTACATCTGTCGTGCCGTTATATCCCCCATCAAATCCCCAATAGTTAAGCCGTCCGGTAGGACTGTAATTCCCATTAAGTAAACGAAGGTTCCCTCCACCGTCTGTATCACCAGGATTGCTGGCTATCTTTACAGCCCACTTCAGTTTCTCGACCGCGCTCATTCCACCCACTGATCCGTCAAGCCGGGTAAGTGGAACGTATGAATCGTGCCATCTGGGATCAAGCTGCACAAAAAAAGGATCATCCTGGTGACTGTGAAGAAGTTGATTTGAAAAAACCGCTATTCCCACTTCTGAAGCGGGCGACTTTGCAAACAGAGTATCAATAAGGCTCTGAACCAGCCTGTACCTGATCCCGGTTGAATCCATGATACTCATGCTTCCGGAGTGGTCGATGACAAAAAACAGAGAGATAGTATCGGCAAGATTCAGATTAAAACCCTCATTGAAGGAATCCGGTGCACAATGGAAAAACTTCTCACTCAACGCTACCACATTCTGCGCCACACGCATGGTGTCATTATTGTAATTTCCCGGACAATCAAGCCGTACTTTGCATACCTCAGCGCCGGAGGTAAATCCATAGAGAAAGCAGAATAGAATAACTGAGATCCTGGTTTTGTTAATCATCTCTTTACTCCAATACGTATTGTTTGTTTTCTGGAAACAGGCGGATCCTGGTTATCTGTCATACTGAGTATCGCTACATAAGTACCGGTTGACACCTTCCTTCCTTTACTATTGCATCCATCCCAGACATAGTAAAGTTTCCCATCCTTTTCCACCATCGGTATATTCTCTATGATGGGATTCTTTACCACATCGTAAATCGATGCCTTCCCGGAAAGCTTCACCCCCGGCCTGAATGTACCCTCCTCAGGCTCCACCATTATAACCAGACCGGTGCTTTTCTGAGGAAGTGGCTTTTTAGCATCAGCGTATGCCTCCAGAACCACAGGAGGAATGGCATCACCGGGAGAGAAAGGATTGTTTATCACCCTGGGAATCAGGTCATAAGGAACCTGTTTGAATGAAATCTGTACCCGCCGGTTGCGGTAGTTTTTCTGCTGATTGCCTGATTGGTCGCTTATTAACGCTACCGGATTTATCCACACGGAATCACCCACTGAAATGAGACTGCCGCCTTCCACCTGTCGAACCCTGGCAGTATAAGCTCTCCCGTCCTTGCTGAGATTTCCGTTTATGTCAAGATGCACCACCACCGAATCCCCGCCGGGTTTCCTGAACAGAAACGGCCTGGAACTTGAAAATGCACCCACCGGCTCAGAGAAGATCACCTGCACC
>DAOTAZ010000529.1:0-1476 GCA_035382965.1 Chitinispirillaceae bacterium
TCTTTTACCGTTCAGAGTGATGCGGCTGCCCAGAGGCGGAAAATCTCTGAAAATCTCAAGATAAGCCTCATCCTCGTAGCGCAGACAGCAGAGGAGACGCCCGCAGTTTCCGGAGATCTTGGATGGGTTAAGTGCAAGCTGCTGATCTTTGGCCATCTGGGTAGTGATCTGCTCAAACTCAGTCAGAAATGCGCTGCAACACTGTTTTCTCCCGCAGATTCCATAACCGCTGATCCGCTTCGATTCATCCCTGACACCTATCTGACGGAGTTCGATTCTTGTGCGGTAAATGGATGCCAGATCCTTGACAAGCTCCCTGAAATCGACACGCTGAGCAGCGGTGAAATAGAAGGTTATCTTGCTTCCGTCGAATTGAATCTCCACATCGACAAGCTTCATATCCAGCTTGTATTCTTTGATTTTTTCCTTGCAGGTCTTGAATGCTGCTTTCTCTTTTTCCTTATTCTTCTCCATTATTTCGAGATCGTGTTCAACGGCTTTTCTGATAATACTCCTGGTTTCGCCCTTACCCCGCTTCAGCCTGACAAGAGAGCCCACAAGCGATGCTTTCCCAAGGTCCTGACCCCGCTCAGCTTCAACTATGACATACTCTCCCTCAGCAATCTCAAGATCATTTCGGTCGCGGTAGATAGCGCGGCGTTCCCCTTTGAATACGACCTCGACCAGTTTACTGTTTTTTGCCATTCAATATCTCCATTACAGAAATCGCGAAATTTACAAGTACAAGTGAGACACTGGCCCTCACACGAATCTGCCCTAAAGCTTTCTCGCATTCCAGAACCAGCTTCTCCATCCCTTCCGGAGTATCAGCATTCTTCAGATCCAGGGCTGGAATTCCCCGGCTCATAATATAGTTTTCAGTACCATTGAGCTTCCGGAAAAAAGAGCTTCTGATATGATTCATCAATTGAAGGAACATGCCTTCACAGTTCCCGAAATTGTCCGCCTGATCGATCCTGTCAATCATCCGGGCTACCGAATTCCAGTCCTGAGCACAGCAGTATTTCCAGAATTCCATCGCCTCAGCGGTTATCTCATCCTGAGGGTTCTCCCAGAGATTAATCGACTCTCCAAGCGACCCGGTGTAAATTACAGTCTCTAGCCGCGGATCATCAGAATCAACACCATAACGGGAAATCAGTTCGGATTTAATAACCTCCGGCGGCAGAAAAGAGAATCTCACAATCTGACAGCGCGATATGATAGTCGGTAAAACAGCGTGAATCCGCTCGGTCATTAAAATCAGCGTTGAACCAGCAGGCGGTTCCTCAAGGGTTTTGAGCATGGCGTTGGCAGATTCCTTTTTCATCAGATCGATCCCGTCTATGATCACTGCATTCCTGTCACCCTCCACAGGCCCCCGCATTACAGCATGATTTATTTCCTTTAACCATTCCAGAGGTATCGAGGGGATTCCGGAGGAATCACGCGGTGCATAAGGATTGTCAACCCTGT
>DAOTAZ010000530.1:0-1470 GCA_035382965.1 Chitinispirillaceae bacterium
CTCCGGACTGAAACTCTACGAGGGTAAGGGATGTCCACTTTGTAACAATACAGGTTACAGTGGCAGATGCGGTCTCTATGAGGTTCTTCCCGTTGATCTTGAGATTCAGGAGATGATCATCTCAAAGGCGCCGCCATATAGCATTAAGGAAAAAGCAGTTTCAAAAGGGATGGAAACTCTGAGGGCGATAGCGCTTCAGAAACTCAAAGCAGGACTGACCACTGTTGAGGAAGTGCTTGGAGCAACATGCTGAACAGAATTGTCAACTGCGTGATTGAATATAAATCTATGAACCCGCCACTTTTATTTACACCTAAAAAATAGTAGATTTGAATTATGGTATCGATGCACGAATTGCTGAAAAAAATGTCTGAGCGTAACGCTTCAGATCTGCATTTGACAACTGGTTCCCCTCCCCTTTTCCGGATCGATGGCAGGCTTATACCCTCAGATGCTGAAACGCTTTCACCGGAACAGGTCCAGAAGCTTGCCTATAGCATAATGAATGAGGCACAGAAGAAGATATTCGAACAGAAAAAAGAGGTGGACTTTTCTTTCGGGGTACAGAACCTTTCAAGGTACAGGGCCAATGTTTTTCTCCAGAGAGGATGCTGCTCCTGTGCTATCAGGCAGATTCCATATACAATAAAACCACTCACGGAACTGGGGCTCCCTCCTATTGTGGGTAAACTGACCGAAAGGCCTAACGGGCTTGTTCTTGTCACCGGGCCGACTGGAAGCGGCAAAAGCACTACTCTTGCTGCAATGGTTGATAAAATCAACAGTGAGCGCGAAGGACATATCCTTACTGTTGAGGATCCGATTGAGTTTATACATAAACACAAAAAATGTATTGTCAATCAGCGGGAAGTGTCCCAGGATACCCAGAGCTTCGCCAGCGCACTCAGAGTCGCGCTTCGCCAGGACCCGGATGTCGTTCTCATAGGTGAGATGCGTGATCTCGAAACCATTCAAGCGGCTCTCAGCATAGCCGAAACCGGGCATTTGACTCTGGCCACACTCCATACAAATTCAGCGGCACAGACAATAAACCGCATTATCGATGTCTTCCCGGCTGACCAGAAAGCCACCATCAGAGCCCAGCTCTCAATGGTACTTGAGGGGATCATCAGCCAATCCCTTCTTCCGGCAACAACAGGAGGACGTGTTCTGGCGTGTGAAATTCTGGTCGTTACCATGGCGGTGCGGGCGTTGATCAGGGATGACAAAGTGCATCAGCTCCAGGGTATCATCGAAATCGGCCAGAAGTATGGCATGCAAACTATGAATTCTGAGCTGTTAAGGCTCTACCAGAAGCGACTGATCAGTAAAAAAGATGCTCTGACCCGTAGTAATGACCCGGAACAATTAATCAGACTGATTGGTGATATATAGTCTCGGTACAGGAGTAAAATATGGCCCGGTTTTCATATATAGGCGTGACAACTGCCGGCAAGCAGGTAAAAGGCG
>DAOTAZ010000531.1:0-1450 GCA_035382965.1 Chitinispirillaceae bacterium
TATCTGAAACACAGTGTCAGGCTCATTGTCATTTTCCAGAGAAAGGATAGATTGCCTTAGCTGGCGGATTCGTTCACGAATCTCAGGCAGATCTTTCCTGGAAAGAGCTACAGTCACAGTTGAAATGTCACGGAGTTCTTTAGGATGCAGATCGAGGGACTGTGCAGAAAGATTGATGGTCTCTTTCTGGAAATTCTGTATTGCAATGGATTGCCACCGCTCTCCGCTGGTGACGAAAGCATCGGTTGGCCTGTAAACGCCATCCCCATCACGTCTGACCAATCCGATTTTGGTTAACAGTTGTATCGATTCCCTTGCTTGTTTAGCGGTAATGGAAGGAGTCATTAAAGAAGCAAGTTCCTTGTAACTGCCACGAAATTCATAAATTGAAAGAAGCGCATGGATAGCGCTGTGATACCATCTCTGGTAAAATGCATATTGCCACTCCTCCAAAGGCCTGCATCCAGGTTCCCTCAGAGTCATCAGCTTCTCAAAATATAGCTTAATGTCAGAAGCTGTTTTGGCTTTATTGTAACTTACAAGGACATCGAAGTAGCGTGCCTCCCGCTCTGAAAACTTGAAAAATGCGCAAACCGGTGCGATGGATCTTTTTGCCAGGTGATGCTTCCCCTGAATAACCTTCAGAAGAAACCCCGGATCAAGATTCATGTGGTTGCCTAGAAACCTGAAAGAAATATAAGGATTATCCCGCTTTTTTTCCTCGTAATAATCCCGCAGGAATTTCTGATAGTCGAAATATTCAAAAATTCGCTTCATATTATATATAATATACCTGATTTCCGGGTTTAAACAGGTTCCTGCCTGTAAAAATGTTGAACAGATGTTCAACGGGCATTTTAATTAAGTAGCAATAATTGCTGTTTCAGATCACATAATGCCTGAAACTGATTTTTTGGGTGATTTATTCAACACTGGTCGAAGACTTCTGCCTAATAAGAAAAAGCGAGGCACCCCGTTAATTGACGAGGCACCCCGCCTACAGAGGGAGCGGAAATTTACCTGTGATACTATGGTACCATAAGTGTTGACATTTTAGAGAATTGTCCCGCTTCAACCTGGATGGAATAGATTCCAGGGGAGAGCGTGCTTACAGGAAAACGAACAGTGCGTATTCCGGCAGTCTGCTCATTGCTGACCTTCGATGATACAACCCTGCCTGAAAGTGATAATATGCGTGCGGTAATGCTTGACGGCTGAGACAGGCAGACCGAGAGTACCATCTGATCATTGGTAATTGAATGCTCAAGACTCAGAGGCAGAGCTGCTTTTGTTCTGTTGACGGTGTTTCCGGTTGTGCCAAAAAAGTTGTTACTTTTTATTGCATCCCAGAAAGCATCGGCAGTTGCCTGGCTTCCTGCTGTTGTCGGATGGATACCGTCACCGGTATAACTGCTGTTATTTCCCCATACCGGCCGCAGATCAACCCACA
>DAOTAZ010000532.1:0-1438 GCA_035382965.1 Chitinispirillaceae bacterium
TCTGAAGAGATGTCGTTTGAAATTAACAGAAGTTCATTACGACTGTTTAATAAGTGAAGGGAGATCGGGCCGGAATGGTTCTCGCCAGTCCATTGAAGGAGAAATTCTGATTCGGTAGAAATGATCGTGTCATCGATATTCGAGACGATATGTAATCTGGCAGAGTAAATATCACGGAGTTTCTCAATTGCAGCTTTTATATCAGGGAAAGGACCTATGTGTCCACCAGCACCCTGTGCCCGCCCGGTTTCAATAAGAAGGCTTCTCATTTCACGTGGGGTGAGAATAATGCCAAGTACGTTTTTGGCATAAGACTGTATCGCAACCACAGCAGATGTTACAATTGGAGTTGCAGAACTTGTACCGTTAAATCCGCTTGTGTATGTCGCATGTTCACCGCCATTATAGAGTGCTCCGTAGCCGGACGTAGTAACCGATTGTCCCCACCCCTGAACGTTTACTCTGCTTCCGTATGTAGAGAAGTAAAGTTTTTTACGTGAAACATCTGCACTACCAGCACCTACAATTATTGATCCATTGTCTCCTCTTGCTATATATCTGCTATAATATGAGTCATCTAGATTCTCATTACCGTTTCCTGCTGCTGCGACTACTATTATCCCATCCTCTGTAGCTCTTTTGGTAATATCCCATACGGACTGAGAATAATCTGCTGGTACATAGTTTTCGTTCCTTCCACTCGTTTGCATCTCATAAATGAAAACATCCCCGGCTCTCAGTCTTTCGAGTCCCAGCGCGATTCCTGCAGTTCTGCCTTTTGGTATTTCGGATACTCCATAAAAAGTATCTGCCTGATGAACCATACCGGTTACACCGTAGCCGTTCTCCAATGCGAATAATATTCCTGCTACAGCAGTACCATGATCACGGCCATCATACTCTGTAGATGACAGAAGGCTTATAAATCTGGGACTTTTCAGGTCTTCGTGATCATAGTCAAATCCCCACTCGATATCGGCGATCCGGATCACCTGACCTTTTATCCCCAGTGACCAGGCGTATTCGATATTCAGAAAAGAACTGTTTTTGTATTTTTGTTCGCTGGAAAAATCTGGAGTAACGGCTTGTGGTATACTGAGATTGGGTTGTGAGGCCGGGTTGGAATAGCCTGGAGGTGGCGGTGGGTCAAGGGGTTCCAATGCTGCGTATTCCACGAAATCCAATTTTTCGAGTTCGTTGGCTATCTCAAGGAGTTCTTCACCTGTCATCTCTTCTGCGTTTTCAAGAAAAGCTAACCCTCTGAATTTATACTTGTTAAAGGCTTGGTTCCTGTTTGGAGGCGGAGTCTGACCCGAACGCATGACTTTTTTTTCTTCATCTGAAAATCGGATTATCTGGTTGAACCGGAATTTTTGCAGTGTACCGATTGATGGGGAAGGGGGTGGAGCAGGCCTGTCAGTCGAAAAATATGGCTTTC
>DAOTAZ010000533.1:0-1424 GCA_035382965.1 Chitinispirillaceae bacterium
AGAAAGTTGCTCCGGTTGGTATTTACAGATTAAGAAAAACTCATCAGGCCGGTTTGGGAAAAACTCATTTTGGAGGAGACCAGAATTTCTATGGCAGTGCATTCTCTCAGTTTAATCTGCTTTCTATCCCGGAAGCACATCACTACATTCAGAATACAAGAAAACTCAAGGCTCCGGGAACCGGGGTTTTAATTGCACTTTTTGACAGCGGATTCCGTCTGGATCATCGGTGCTTCTCAAATTTAAGACAGAATGGTCACATCATCGCTACCAGGGATTTTGTAGATAATGACTACACTGTTTTTGATCCCGACTCTGTGATAAATAATAGTTTTTCTCCCTATTATACCAATGATGAACATGGGTCACAGGTACTTAGTCTGATAGCAGGATATGATCCTGGAACTTTTGTGGGCTCGGCCTGGGGTGCTTCTTTTGCTCTTGCCAGAACAGAGGATGCTTACAATGATACAAGAGAAGTTCATATTGAGGAGGATAACTGGGCGGCTGCGGTTGTATGGGCAGAAAGCCTGGGTGTAGATATAATTTCAAGCTCGCTGGGATACAGGGATGGTTTCCAGGATACAGTGTTCTTTGAAACAGACAGTGGGATGATTCCCATTGTGGATTACCCCTATTCCTGGCTTGACGGCAAGACAACGATAGTCTCAAGGGCTGCTGCCTACGCTGTAGAGAGAGGCATAATAGTGGTGAATGCTGCCGGAAATGATGGTGCATACATTCCAGGAACTCTGGTGGCACCTTCGGATGTCAAGGATGTCATTTCTGTTGGGGGGGTCGACGAGCGGGGGAGGATCGCAACTTTCAGCAGTACAGGGCCGACTTCGGACGGTCGGGTGAAACCGGATCTGGTTGCACAGGGCAGAGGTGTTTGTATTCCTGTGATTTACGGCAGCGATCAGTCTTCCTATACTTCTAATGGAAATGGTACATCATTTTCTACTCCGATGATTGCAGGGCTTTGTGCTCTTATTCTACAATCTCACCCTGGCATCTCATCGATTCAGGCGCGTCAGAAACTCTACAATTTCTGCCGGCTTCTTCCGGACCAGGATTCAGTCGATAACAGGTTCGGCAGGGGGGTACCAGATGCTCTTCTGTCATGCATGCGTGATAATGAGATTTACATTTCGGTAACCGATTCCTCAGGTGAACCTGTTCGCAGCGCATTGATAGCAGGAGAATCCGGAGATTCTCTGGGAATAACGGACAGCAGTGGTATCTGTATCGCAGTTCTTAATAACTCATTTCCATCCCGTATTGCGATTATGCTTTCCGGCCAGCAAGAGGAAGTATTAATCGAATCTGCTCCGTGTCGAAAAACAGTTGTATTTCCTGTGAAGAGTGGTCTGATTGTCAAGCTTAGTGACAGATCGGGAAAGAGAATAAAGAACGGTATTGTT
>DAOTAZ010000534.1:0-1406 GCA_035382965.1 Chitinispirillaceae bacterium
GGCAATCATCTTCTTGTACCTGGTAGTATTCTCATCACCCTCCTTGATCTCTGCAGTGTCACCCAGGATAATACAGCCGATGCTTCCTTCCTCAAGATTCAGGACCAGACCGTATATATTATTTGGAAAACGCACCAGTTCTCCGTAGACACTCTTTTCCAGCCCGAAGATTCTGGCTATTCCATCACCGACCTGAAGCACATAGCCCACTTCTCTGAGGTCAAGCTTGTTCCGGTACTGTTTGAGTGATTCTTCAATGACACCGGTTACCTTTGGAATTTCTATATCCATATCAATATGCTCCTGCTGAACTCAAAAGCATCTGGCAAATATCCTGCAACCGGGAACTTATACTGCTGTCCAGAACTTTTCCTCCTATTCTCAACCGGAAACCTCCAATCAGCGATGGGTCGGTTCTGAATATGGCATCAATTTTACAATTACAAAAATCTGTGAGGTGCCTGATAATCCCGGCTTTCTGTGTATCTGTAAATGAAATCGCGCTGATAACTTCCGCTTCCTTGATATTGTTTATCTCATTAAAGCGTTTCTTCATCTCTTTTCTGATAAGAGGAAGGATATCGATGATGTTCTCTGAGAGCAGTTCCTTCAGAATATGCTTTACAAGGGATGGTGTCTGCCCGGAAAAGAACTTCTCCACTATAGAGATTTTATCTTCCACAGATATCTGCGGATGTCTGAGAAAACTGGAAAAGTCCTTTGATAATTGCATCAGTTCCATAATTTCTGAAAACAGCTTATCTACGGTATCATAGTGTGATAATTCAAATTCCATGATTGCATTTGCATATTCACGGGCAGCCTGTTCAGCTTTCATTTCTGCTCTCCTTTGCCCTCTCCAGCGCTTCAACCATCGAACTGATCTGCGATGCGGAATATGCGGAAAGATCCTGATTTTCCATAATTTTACCGGAAAGAGACACAGAGATATCGATCACTTTAGAGCGTAGCTGCTGCATTGCGTCCTCTTTTTCGAGCTCAAGCTGCTCCAGAGCCCTTTTGTGCATTTCGGCTATTTCCTTACGGGCGTTTTTTACAATTTCATCCCTTTCTCTGTTACCTTCCAGTTTGGCAATTGTGATTAATTCCTTGACTTGCTGTTCAATCTGAGAAAGGCGGAATCTGTAGTCACTTTCCAGTCTGGCTGCAGCCTGCCGGGTCTGCTCGGCATTCTGCAGGTCATTTCTGATTCTCTCTTGTCTTGACTTCATCAGTTGCTGAAGCGGACCCCAGGATAATTTCCATACTATATACAAGGCGATCAGAAAAGTGACCACCTGTGCCAGTAAAAGTGAGAGATTGATCTCTATCATACCGGTCTTATCCTATATATTTTGTAAACGGGTTTGCAAAAAGCAGAATGATAGCCAGAAAAAGAGTGTAAA
>DAOTAZ010000535.1:0-1348 GCA_035382965.1 Chitinispirillaceae bacterium
TCCTGACCAGACATTTTCATCTAAAGCCGGTCCTTTTCCACAATATCCGATAATTACAATCTCAGACCGGTTATTTCCCAATTCGGGGATATCGGATTGGGGCAGTTCCGCTTTGAGATTAAGCAACTGGACATCAGAAGCCCTGTCATTTAAAAGCAGTTGATAATAAGCATAATCTTTGATTCTTGAGGGTAACTGAAGCGGTCCGCTCTGAAATGCATGAACAGATTTGAAAAGAGAAATTGAAGCATTGTCGAATTCTCCTACTGCATCGTAAGCGATAGAAGACAGGAGGTGGAACATCGGATCAGAACTGTATTTTGCCCCCGATCTATCCTTGCGCTCCCACTCATCAAACAACAATTGAACCCTGCGGGTCTCAACCAGAGCCTCATCGGTTTTTCCCTGAACCAGATAATTCAAAGCGATTATCTGATGCATCAGAACGATTTCGAAAGGTTTACTGCGATAAGGACGAACCAGGTCATTGACCATCACTGCAGCAGCCTCATTGGTCACCGATCGTGCAAACAGGTCATGATGAATATCTGCAGCTTTTTGCAGATAAACGGTACTGGAATCATACAGACCTGCATAATGAAACAGCACACCAATATCCATATAATAAAGGAAGCTGCTGGCTTTGCCGTACATTTTGGGGTTTTTCTTTATCACTTCGATAGCCGTCAGATAATCACCATTTCTTACCACATCTCCCAGCTTATCCAAACGCAATGCAGTACGTCCGGCGCAGGAGTAAAGAAACAGCGAAACGGAAGCGATAAAAGGCAGGCAAAACCTGAGTTTCATAGAATTTCCAAGCTTCAAGTAATCCGGATCAATTTACTTAACAGGCAGAATCAGAATTTTACTTTTGCACGCTCCACGTACTTCTTTATTTTCTTTTCACCAATCCACACTTTACGGTTACTCTCAATCTCTATCAGCTCCATATTGGTCTGGTAGAAAACAACAGCAGTTGCCCCCTCCTGATCGACTATGGTATTGATTGAGCCGATCATCATCAGGTCAGCACCTGTCTCTTCTCCCATGGATTTGGCGGTATAGACAGATGCATTCTCGGCCATATCTTCTTTTTCCTCCCGAAGTTGTTCACGCTCGGTCTTTGTTGCTACAAAATCCACCTTCCCTGAATTGAGCAGTGCCCGCTCGATCTCTTTTACAAATGTTTCTACACTGATGTGTTCATGGCTCTTATTGACGATTTTACCGACTATAACTGTAGGCCTCTTATTTTCAGCCTCATATTTATACAACCATCGCTGCTGCAGACAGTCATTGATCATCTCTTCTGCCACCAGGCGGGAATCCGCATCGTTCCATTTTC
>DAOTAZ010000536.1:0-1323 GCA_035382965.1 Chitinispirillaceae bacterium
ATCCGGGATCACCTTGTGCTGCTCATAATTCCAGAGAGTCCCGGTTCTACCCAAACCACACTGGATCTCATCGAATATAAGAGCGATCGATATTTTCTCGGTGTATTCTCTTAAGAATTTCAGAAATTCGGTTGAAGCCGGATTGACTCCGCCCTCGCCCTGAAGAGGCTCAACCATGACAGCCGCAAACTTGTGAGAGTCAAGTATCTTTTTTGCAGCCTTTATATCGTTGAGTTCAGAGGAGTGAAAACCCTCCAGAAGAGGCTCGAATCCCTCGTGAAACTTCTTCTGAGGAGTGGCGCTGAGAGCCCCGTAGGTTCTGCCGTGAAATGCACTGCTGAACGAAAGGACATGATATTTCCCTTTAATTCCGGCTGCTTTTTTTCTGGCGAACTTTATAGCCGCCTCGTTTGCTTCGGTTCCACTGTTGCAGAAGAAAACTCTGTCGCCGAAACTGTGTTTCAGAAGCTTCTCAGCCAGATCGATCTGAGCCTGTGAATAGTAGAGATTCGATGTGTGGATTACCATCGAGCCCTGTTTTTTCAAGGCAGCGATAAGCGCAGGATGAGCATGACCGAGGGCATTTACAGCTATCCCGGATCCGAAATCGAGGTATTTTTTATTATCTGAATCGTAAAGATAAACACCTTTCCCCTTGACAATAGGGGCACCGTCCCGTTTATATGTGGGTACAAAAAGTGAATCGATATTTTTCATTTTCATTTTCCCGTTTGTGATGTGATTGTTTTTCCCGGTTGACTCTTTACAGAGCCATCAGGAACTACTGCCTGGAGTCTTGTTCCCGGGCAGATTACCTGTGAATCACTGTTCCGGTGGAAGTTGAGGTGGAAAGCTCATTATGAAGCGTCTCACTGCCCCTCCATCCGCAGATATGTACGCGTCCAACTCCGCGATGGACTGCTTCAGCAGCCGAGCGGAGCTTTGGTATCATACCTCCTGTTATGTGACCGCGGGCGATTAGATCTTCTATTTCGGATGTGCGTATCTCTTTTTTCACTTCATCGTTTATCAGAACTCCGGGAACATCGGAAACAAATATAAGGTCGTCTGCCTCCAGAGCCATGGCCAGTTCGCTTGCGGCCAGGTCAGCATTGACATTATAGATGGCGCCGTTATTATCCCGGGAGATCGGTGAGATTACGGGGACAATGCTGTTTTGTTTACAGATAGAAATAAGTGTTGTGTTAACCTGTTCAATTTTGCCCACAAAACCTATATCCTGGCCTCTCATGGTCATCTTTGATGCCAGAAAGAGATTGGAGTCAACACCGCTGAAACCGGCTGCTGTAACTCCTCCGAGAA
>DAOTAZ010000537.1:0-1301 GCA_035382965.1 Chitinispirillaceae bacterium
TTGAAAAGCTCAAGAAGCAGTTCTCCGTTGCCCTTATCAAGATTCCCCGTGGGTTCATCGGCCAGCACAAGCCAGGGATCGTTAAACAGAGCCCTGGCCAGTGCCACTCTCTGCCGCTCTCCTCCGGATAGTTCCGCGGGAAAATGTCCCCTGCGTTTCTCCAGTCCGAAGATTTCAAGAAGGTGATTCGCTTTTTTTATACACTCTGCCCTGGGTTTCCGCAGTATCAGTCCCGGAATTATGACGTTCTCGATGGCGGTAAAATCAGGCAGAAGATGGTGAAACTGGAAAACGAACCCTATATGACGGTTTCTGAACTCCGCAAGCTCCATCGGACTCATCGTGCCCGGGTTCTTCCCGCAAACCTTCACATCACCGGAATTAAAACTGTCAAGTCCGCCGAGAATCTGCAGAAGAGTCGTCTTCCCTGCCCCGGAAACCCCCAGAAGCCCCACTATCTGGCCCCTCTCGATCTGCAAAGAAATGCCCCTGAGCACCTCGAAGGTCCCTGCATCATCGGTATATGTCTTCAGAAGCCCCTTTACATCAACAATAAGATCAGGCATAATCCCCGTCACTTCCTCTCTCTGCTCAGTCTACTCGTACCTTATCGATTCCGCGGGAAGCATCTTCGATGCTTTGAGCGCAGGAAAGATTGTTGTCAGCCAGGCGATCAGATTAGCCGAAAAGTAAACCAGTAACACATCGAAGGTCCTTATCACCACCGGAAGTTTGTTTATGAAATAGATATCCCCCGGAAGTGGAATAAGCTGCCATCGGTACTGGATATAGCACAGGAGAACGCCCAATGATGTCCCTACAGTGGAGCCCACAAATCCCACTATCATACCGTAAAGCATGAAAATCTTCAGAACTGAAAATGAGGTCGCACCCATGCTCATGAGTATGCCTATCTCACGCCGTTTCTCGAAAATAGTTGTCACAAGCGAGGAGATAATGTTCAGAGCCGCGACAAACATTATCATAGAGATCACAATAAAGATTATAAGTCTCTCAAGCTTCATCCACTGGAAAAGAGATTTATTCTGGCTCATCCAGTCCACTGCCCTGTAAGGATATCCCCCGAGATGGTCACGGATATCGGAAGCGATACGGTTGGCTTTGAAAAGATCTGTGGTTTTTATCTGTATTCCCTCGACACCTTTCATGTTGAGAAGTCTCTGTGCGGAGGGGATTGAAATGTACACCAGATTCAGATCGTATTCGTACATGCCGGTTTCGAAGACACCGGTGACAACAAAGCGGTCCATCCTGGGCACAGGATCAATCTGCCCTTCCTC
>DAOTAZ010000538.1:0-1294 GCA_035382965.1 Chitinispirillaceae bacterium
AGGAGTATCCTTAAGATCGCCTGATTCTCTTACCGGTGGATGAATGCCGAGTTTGAACTGCTCGGTCATGGAGATCTCAATCTGCGTTTCCTTTCTGGCAGGGCCAAGTACTCTTACCCTTTCGATTTTCCCCTTCGGGCCGACCAGAGTGACTTTTTCAGCACAGGCATATTGACCCGGCTGAGACAGCTCAGATTCATTTGTTAACTGATGCCCTTTACCGAAGAGCGCCTCGACATGCTCCTGTGAGAGATGAACATGGTGGGCGGAGACCTCGATCGGCACATCTCTGGGTGTACTGGTTATAATCCGGGTTGTACGGTGTTTACCCAGTGCCCTGAGAGTTTCTCTGGCAATCATGAGTTCCTCATTTGTGGGGACCACAAGTGTTCTTACCGGGGCATCATCCGTTGAAATATCGGATACTTCAGTAAATCCGTTAGCTTTGCGGTTCTTCTCCTCATCAATCTGGATTCCCAGGTACCCCAGCCCCTGGCAGGCAAAACTGCGGACGCTGGAGCTGCCCTGTCCAATACCGCCAGTGAAAATAAGCAAGTCAAGTCCACCCATCACCGCTATGTATGACCCTATATATTTCCGGATCTGATAGCAATATGTCCTAATGGCCAGCAAAGCCCTGTGGTCACCCTCCTGCGCAGCTTGATCGATAGTACGCATATCATTGGATATACCGGAAATGCCCAGAAGGCCACTCTGACGAGTGATCATGTGTTCGGCTTCCTGTACATTCAGATTATCGGTTTTCATTATATAAACCAGAGCGGCAGGATCAATATTACCGCACCGGGTTCCCATTATTAAACCCTCGGTAGGAGTCAGTCCCATAGAGGTATCAACAGAGCGTCCATGATCGATCGCGCAAACAGATGAGCCGTTTCCAAGATGACAACTGATTATTTCCAGTTCGTTTAAGTGGCGCTTGATAGCCTGAGATCCTTTCAATGCTACATAGGAGTGTGATGTTCCGTGAGCACCGTATTTTCGGATCTTGTACTGTTCGTAGTATTGATACGGAAGCCCGTAAAGGAATGCGTAAGGGGGCAGGGTGTGGTGGAAAGCAGTGTCAAACACTACTACATGAACTGCTCCGGGGAATGTTTTCTGCGCTTCTTCAATTCCAATCAGGTGAACGGGATTATGAAGGGGGGCGAAAGCACCTAGTTCCGCTATAGCCTTTTTCACATCCTCTGTGACTACCTCTGCTCCGCTGAATCTGTCTCCTCCATGAACTACTCTATGGCCAACAGCAGTAATCTCGTCTTTGCTTTTAATT
>DAOTAZ010000539.1:0-1119 GCA_035382965.1 Chitinispirillaceae bacterium
GATCGTTAATCCTCTGAGGCTTATTCTCAACGATCTCCGCATCCTTCCTGTAACACAGACCGGGAATACTGAAATCCGGTAATCCGGAACCCCTCAGAATACTGTTGCATAACGCAAGAAAAGACAGTTCAGCTTCACCTTTTATGATAAAATCTATCTCAGGAATATCTCTTAGCACATCCTGTGCTGTAAATGTCGCATTGATTCCCCCGTAAACCACAACAGAATCGGGCAAAACCTGTTTCGAGATCCTTGCGGTACGAAAACTGCTTTTCCTTGAAGGTGTTGTTCCACCTATTCCAATAATTTTCGGGTTCAGAAACTGGAGCTGCCGTTGGTAATCATTATCGTAGTGATTGAAATCTATTACAGCTACTCTGTATCCGGCTTTCTGCAGCACAGTGCCGATACTAACCAATCCAATAGGAATCATCGAGTGAAAAAGCCTCAGACCATCACCAGGACAGGTCAATAAAATGTCAATATTGCTTTCTCGACTTTTTTTCATTTTTTTCGCTATTCAGGAATCGGATTGAAGCAGGCTACAAGATGTCCATCGCCAATATCAACCAGTTCGGGGCACCTCTGAAGGCACTCCTCAGTCCTCCGGGGGCAACGGGCGTAAAAGGAACAGCCATTTTCTGTGAAAGACTTCTCCCTGTCATCAGAAAGCAATTTCCCTTTGTTAACTCTTCCCTTACCCGGAACAGGAATACTTTCAAGAAGTAAAGCGGTATAGGGATGGCGGGGTGAAGAGAAGATGTGAGTTTCTGTTCCCATTTCCGCAACTTTTCCCAGATACATTACAGCAAGCCGGTTTGCCACATGACGCACCACGGCCAGATCATGAGAGATAAAAAGCATTGTCTGATGAAGGGTCTTTTGAAGGTCCTGAAGCAGGTTAATGATCTGAGCCTGAATAGATACATCCAGAGCACTTACCGGCTCATCGGCAATAACAAGCTCAGGTCCTGTAGCAAGAGCCCTGGCAATACAGATTCTCTGGCGCTGTCCTCCGGAAAACTCATGAGGATAACGATTAAGATACTCATCAGACAGACCTACCTTACTCAGAAGCTCCTTTACAAGAGCGGTTCTCTGACCTGCGGTACAAATATT